>CAXUNV010000219.1:0-7582 GCA_964252355.1 uncultured Chthoniobacterales bacterium
GGTCTTGCCCGTAATCAACGCGAGCAGCCCGGTGGCCAGACATCGCCCGACTTCCTCCGCGCGATAGTCCACGGTCGTCAGCGCGGGCTCCAACGCGAGGCATAGGTCCGTGTTGTCGTACCCCACCACCGCCACGTCGTCCGGCACGACCAGCCCGCGCCCCCGCAGAACCTTGAGCGCCCCGGCGGCCAAGTAGTCGTTTGCGCAGAAGACGCCGTCCGGTACGAACTCCTGCAAGATGCTTTCCATCGCCGCCGTGCCGCTCGGGATGGTGAAGTCGCCGTAGCGCTTGGCGACCTGCTTCACGCCGGCCGCCACCAACCCCTCGAAAAACCCGCGCTCCCGCTCGATCGCATCCACGTGCGTTTCGGGGCCGTTGATCATGGCTACCCGACGGCACCCTCGCTGGGCAAACCGTTGGGCGACCAACTGCCCGCCGTGGTAGTTGTCCAAGTCCACGTAGTTGACGTCGGTCCCAAAACAGGCCGGACGCATGATCACGTAAGGGAAGGCGCGTTGTTGCAACGCGTGGATAAACGGGTAGTCGCGACGGTACTGCGGCACGATGATGATGCCGTCGAGCGTGCGGTCGCCGATGACGCGTTCGAAGTAGTCCAACAGATCCGGGTCCTCGTGCGCCTTCACGTCGAGGCGGAGGCTGTAATGGGCCTGGTCCACCACCGACAACACGCCTTGCTGCAGGTAGTAGAAAAGCGACGTCTTGTGCAAGATGTCGGAGTATTTCACCGACGTCATCATCAAAAGAGCGATGGTGTTTGATGTGCCGGTGTTCAGCGTGCGCCCGATCCGGTTGGGGATGTAGTTGAGCCGCTTGGCGCATTCCAGCACCCGCTTGCGGGTCGATTCCTTGACCTCGCCCTGGTTGAGGGCCATGGACGCCGTCCCGACTGACACCCCCGCCAGTTCCGCCACCTCTTTAAGGGTCGCCATGGATGTGCTCGGACCATAGCATAAAGTCGGAACCCTGCTTCGTCCTCACGAGGCACGGATTGACCCTGCTTGCCGGGCCCTGGCGCGCCCGCCGTGCCTCACAACCCTAGCGCGGCCAACTGCGCGACGGTGTCCTTGTTGATGGGTTGAACCTTGATCGCCCGAATCACCCGTTTTTCTGGGTCGACGCTGGCCTTACCCAAACCGGGGAAATCCATCCCGTCGACGATCGGGGTGCCAGCGATGACCAGCTTCGCCAACTGGACGATCGCTTTCCCCGCTTCCAAAGGATTCCAAATGTAGCTCTCGCGAATGGTCCCCTCCATGATGTACTTGCGGGCTTGGGAGGGCGAACAGGTTCCGATCACGGCGATCTGATCCTTCTTACCCGCTTCCTTGACCGCTTGGGCGGCGCCGACCACGCCCGAACTCCCGTAAATCAGCGCCCCTTTCAAATTCGGGTGAGCCAGGATCATGTCGTGGGTGATGCGTTTGGTGTCGTCAAGGCTTTCCCCTACGCCGAAGCGGTCTGCCACCAGCTTCATTTTCGGGTAATGCCCTTTCTGGTAGGCAATCGCGTAATCCGCCCAGGCGTTGTGCAGCGGGACCGTCAACCCTCCCACGACCACCATGTAGTCGCCTTCCTCGCCCATGTATTTGGCTAGGTTTTGCATGTACAACTCCCCGAATTGCTGGTTGTCGATCATCTCGATGTCCCACGTGTTGCCCTGTTGGTCGGGCGACTCGTGGGTGATGACGGGGATGTTCGCCGCTTGTGCCCGCTTGAACATCGGCTCGAGCGCTTTGGCGTCGTTGGGAACCACCGCGATGAGTCTGACCTTCTTAGCCACCAGGTCCTCCACCAGGCGCACTTGTTGGGCTGGGTCGGCGGTCGTGGGGCCGACCATGTAAGCATTCAGCCCGGTGTCTTTGGCGGACTCTTTGATGCCCTTTTCCATGGCGGTGAACCAAGGGATGCCGGCGATCTTCACCACCACGGGCACGTCGTTATCGGCCGCGTGGCCGGGCAGGGCTGCTAACTGCGTTAAGGAGAGCAAAGAGATGACGGCAAGGCGCCTCGAAAAGAACGTTTTCATCATGGGTGGGTTTCTATGGAGGGGTGTGAGGGACTGGTTTGGGAGAGGACCACGGCGAGGCGTCGGGGCTCGACGCGTCTGAGCGTTTGTCATGAGGCGGTGAACTTTCGTCAAATGAGGTTTTACAAGCCCCCCGCTTGGTTTTACGAGCGGCGGATGGGGGAAAGTGCTTTGCCCTTAACTCAATTTTCAGCATCAAAAATCACGCCCATCTTCAAAAGGAAACAACCGTAAGGGCGAAATTCGGAGGTGCGCACCACCGCGGCGCCCTTGCTTGCGACGTTATAGAAGGCAAAACGCTCAAGGGCTCCCATCTTAACGTCACGACCTTCGGCCTCGCGGGCTACTTCGATGACTTCCTTCTGGATCTTAAGCAAGCGCTCCGGGTCATCTACGACCTGCATGCGGGTGACGGGTTCCTCCACAAATCCGTCAAGCGGCATGAGGGAGAGGATGGCGCGCGCGGCCTGCGGGATGTTGAGGCCGGGTAGTTCGATGAGCCGGCCCGTGGAGGTTTGTTTGGCAACCTGAACGGCGGGAAAGTTTCGATCGACCAGCACCAAGTCCTCGCCGTGACCCATGGAAGCCAGCAGCCACAGCAGGTCAGGGCTGATGACGGAGGGGATATTCTTAAGCATGCGGTGCCTCTGGGTTGATTCAGATTCCGTAGAACCAAACGGTAAGTTCTTGATCGGTTAAGAGAGATCGACGTGGACTTTCCGCGAAGGTAGTCATAGCTCTGACGCTCTGCAGGTCGTTCCAATGATGGTGTCTCTCATCCAACCGGCGGACCCAGTGTCTCCGGTGGGAGGTTGACTTCTAGGAAACGGGTCGACGGCACTCGGACAGGAACCGGGTCACTTCGTCCGAGGTCACCGACTTCTTCCGGTCGGCCGGCGTGCTGACAAAAAGCGCCGCGGCGGCGTTGGCGAAACGGGCGGCTTCCCGGATCGACCAGCCACCGGCCCACCGCGCCGCGAGTGCGCCGATGAAGGCGTCGCCGGCGCCGTGGGTATCGACCAGCTTGATGGGCTGCTTCCACCACGGGCTCTTCCCCGCGCTCGGCGAGCGCGAGGCCCAGGCCGCCCGCGGTGACGCCCGCGGTGGCGACCTGTTTGGATAGCCGCGCGGCGGCTTCGGTCGCCGCGCGCAAGCTCGTCACCGCGATGCCGCAAAGCATCTCCGCTTCCACGGCATTGACGACCAGAAGGTCGACCTTGGCGGCCAGCTTCGGGTCGAGCGGTCTGGCCGGCGCGGCGTTCAAAATCACCGGGACGCGTTGGCGTTTGGCGCTTGCCGCTGCCGCCACGTTGGTGGGCTCGGGGATCTCGTTTTGCAGCACGAGAACCCTTGCGTTCTGAACCGCGTTCCGGGCCGCCTGGAGGTCTTCTTCACCCAGCCGAAGGTTCGCGCCGGAGACGATGACCGCGCCATAATCGCCTTCGGCGTCGATGATGGCGACGCTCATCCCGGAATCGGCCGCGGGATCGATGCGCACGTGGCTTGCCTCCACCCCCGCATCCCGTAGGTGACTGAGCAGGCGCCGGCCGAAATCGTCGTTGCCGACGCAGCCGATCATTGACACACCCGCCCCGAACTGGGCGGCGGCAACCGCCTGGTTTCCCCCCTTGCCACCTGCTTTGTAAGCCCAGGCACTTCCCGGCAAGGTTTCACCCTTTTTGGGCCGATCGGGGGCGTGCACCAGGATGTCCAAGTGCAGGCTCCCGAGCACGACGATGGGCGCAGGAGTTCGGCTGGCCGCGAATTCGTCTGCCACACGTGAGGGCGCGCCACCCACATCACTCGTCATGCTTTGTCACCCCCTTCACCTTTTCACGCCTTTCGCCTAGGCCTGCTCTTACCGAGGTCGCCCGCGCTAGTGGATGAACATCCCGCCGTTGACGTCGACCGTTGCGCCGGTCACAAACGACGCCAGGTCTGACGCCAGGAAAAGAAACACGCTCGCCACCTCGCGCGGGCTCGCGATGCGTCCCATCGGGATGGTGCTTAGAATCTTGTTGAAGATCTCCTCGCTCATCTTGTCGCCCCGGATGTCGGTGTCGACCATCCCGGGCGCCACCGCGTTGACGCGGATGCCTTTCGGGGCGAGTTCTCGCGCCATGTCCTTAGTCAAGCCAAGCATCCCGGCTTTTGCGGCGGAGTAGTGCGGCCCGCCGAAAAACCCGCCGCCCGTCAGCGCGGAAACCGATGATGTCGAGGCGATCGCCCCCTTGCCGCGGCTGATCATGTGCGGAATGAAGGCCTGGGAAAGGTAGAGCATGCCGCGCAGGTTGACGTCGAGGACCGCGTCGTAGTTCTCGGGTTTGATGCCCATGATGCGGATGGGCTGCGTGATGCCCGCGTTGTTGATCAGAACGTCGATCGCACCAAAATCCTTGATGATTTCCTGCGCGACCCGTTCGCATTCGTCCTTCTTGGTGACGTCGCAGACGTAGCCCCGATGAACCTTTCCGATGGCCTGGGCGACTTCCGCGGGTTTCTGCCGTTCGAGGTCCAGCAGGGCCACCGCCGCCCCGTGTTCCGCAAAAAGCTGCGCCGTCGCCAGCCCGATGCCTCGTTCTGTGGCCGCACCTGAGATGACGGCGACTTTATCTTGTAATAACATAGGGATTGTTTCCTTCTCATTCACGACGACTAACCGCTGAAAGCTTGCCTACCTTGAGCGTCCCTGGTTCGACCATTCACGGATGGAGGTTGGGATTTCGCCGATCGCACCCAAGAATTGGTGTCAGACCCTCTCATGCGCCGAGGACGGCCTGCCGAACGAGCCGTTGACTCGTGACCGCGTCTTGTCGTCTGATCGCTTCCCGCAGCTCTGGCTGCGCGGTTAGCCGTTGGGCCACTTGCCAAAGCGCGTCCACCATGGCGATGTTGTTTTCGCACTCCTGAACCGGGTCCAACCCGATGACGTCGGGAAACGTGTCGAAGTAGATCACGCCATCGAACCCGTTTCGGACCAGCTGGTAAAACAATTCCAACGTCTGCACCAAGTTGACCGATCCGGCCATCAGGCCGTCGTCACGGCGACCGTAACCATCGTTCAGGTGAACCCCTAAAAGCTGGCTTTCACGCTGAATCAGGGCGGCGGTGCACGCCGGTGATTCACCCGCGTAAAGCACGTGCGCAAAATCCAACGTCACGCCCAAGTTCGGGCGGCCCACTTTCTTGAGGGCGAGCAACGTCATCCCGAGATCTCTCAGCAGGCTGAAGGCGCGCGGCTCGCTTGGCTTGTATTCGATGCTGACCTGAACGCCCGGGTTATGGTCCGCAACCTCCCGGATCCCGTCGATTTCTGCCTCCCAGATCGCTTCGTAGTCGACGTGGAACGGGTACTCCCAACCGTCTTGCCCAAGCCAAATCGTGAGCAGATTTCCACCCGCTTGGTCGAGGACGTCCATGGCCCGTTTGGTGAGGTCGAGGGCGCTTTGTCGGATCTGCGGATCCGGGTGGGTGAAAGCCCCCAATTTAAAGCCCGGCTCGGAATAGTACCGCATCGCGAGCCCGTTTACGGTCAGTCCCTGATTGCGCGCAAAGGGGATGATCTCTTCAGGTTTAGCGCCGGCGAAGTGGTCCGGAAAGTTCAGGTCGATTTCGGACAGCCCGCGGACCTGGCTCGCCCGCTCGATGAGCTCATGGGCGCTCGGTTTGTATCTTGCCTTCCCCCAACCCCGTTCGGGACAGGAGGCGAAGGAATTTAGCCGGGCAGCGTACTTGATCATAGAGGGTCGGCTATCGGGGAAGGTTCACGGGTCAAAGGCGGTAGAGGCGCGCCGCGTTGTCATGGAACAAGGCCCGCCGCTCGTCCGCGCTGAACGGCTCGGTGATCTCGCGAAACGCCGCGTAGAGCGTGTCAAAGTCGCTGTAGAGTTTGTCGACGGGGAAGTTGCTGGCGAACATGCACCGCGCAACCCCGAAGAGGTCGATCGTCTGCAGCACGAACGGGCGAATGCGCTTAGTCGTCCAATGCCAGTCGACCGCACCGAGCCCGGAGATTTTGGCCACCACGTTGGGGGCGGCCGCCAGCTCCCGCATGCCGCGGCGCCAAAGGTCGAGGCCTGCCTCGTCGCGGTCCACGGGCATGCCGGCGTGGTTCAGGACGAGCAGCACGTCGGGGTGAGCGTGGGCGAGGGCGGCGGCATCGTGCATCTGCGCGGGGTAGATCTGCAGATCGAACGAAAATCCGAACCTGCGCAGCAGACCGAAGCCGCGGCGCCAAGCCTCCGTCCGGATCAGGTCTGGACGGTCCACGTAGGTTTTCACGGGGTCCAGATGCCAATTCGCGGCGTGCCGGATGCCGCGCACGTTCCGGTAGCCGGCGTGAGCTTCCAGGACGCGCTCCACGTCCGGCGCGTCCAACGTGGCGCGGGCGACGATGCCGTGCGGGTAACCGCGTTGGTCGGCGAGTCGCTGCAGCCAAGCCGTCTCGCCGGCGGGGTCGGACGGGTCCCAACCGCATTCCACGTGCACGGATTTAACCACGTTCTGGTGGCGGATGTCCGCCAGGTAGTCGTCCAACAGGTAATCTTGGGCGATGGGCGTAATGTCGCCCTCCAGACGCGGTCGCAACGGCCGTTCCTGCAGCCACGGGTACGGATTGCGCCGGAGATCCCAGAGGTGGTGGTGCGGGTCGACCGTTGGTGGTGGGGCGTCCGGCATGGCGGTTTCTAGGATGAGTCAAAGGCTAACGTTTATCGCCTTCGGGTAGCTTGGTCGGCAAAGACGGCCAGGATCACCACCACGCCGGTCGCAACCAGCTGCCAAAACGACGGCACGTTGAGCAGCGTCAAGCCGTTCTGCAGGGCGCCCAGGGTCAAGGCGCCGATCAGGGATTCCAAGGGGTTGCCTTCACCGCCAAACAGGCTTGCGCCGCCGATCACCGCCGCGCCGATGGCCTGCAACTCAAACCCCGTGCCGCCGATCGGCTCGGCGGCGCCAACCCGGGCGATCAGGACGAAGCCGGCCAAGCTGGCCAGCAACCCGGAGACGGCGTACACGCTGATCTTCACCCGGTCGATGTTGATGCCGGAAAGCCGGGCGGCTTCTTCGTTGCCGCCCACGGCGATGACCTGTTCGCCCAAGGCGGTGTAGCGCACCAGCAGGAACGCCAGGAACGCGATGGCCAAGGCCAGGAGCACCGGGGTGGGAATGCCGACCAGCTGGCCGGCGAAGATGGCCCGAAAGGTGGGGTCGATCCCGTAAATGGGTTTGCCATCGGTTTAGATGACGGCCAACCCGCGCTAGATGCTGAGCATGCCCAGCGTGACGATAAAGTCGGGCAGTTTGACTTTGGCGATCAGGAAGCCGTTCACCAGGCCGCAGACCACGCCCACCAACATCCCGGCGAGAATGCCCAGCAGGAAATTGTTCGTCAGCACGCTGGCCGCGATCATGCTGCTTAAGCCCACCACCGACCCGACCGACAGGTCGATGCCGCGGGTCATCACCACCAGCGTCATGCCGACGGCGATCATCGAGTTGATCGAGGACTGCAGCAGGATGTCCAAGAGGTTGGC
>CAXUNV010000220.1:0-5745 GCA_964252355.1 uncultured Chthoniobacterales bacterium
GCGTAGCGCTGCGGGCAGGGCGCCGCCGGGCCGGAACGAAGGTGAAGCCGGCCGCCAGGATCCTTCGCGCCGGCTCAAACCGCCCGGCGGGCATCCTTTGGCACGGGCCGCCTTCGTCTGCCGGCCGGGTTTTCGCCCCACCGGGTCATTGGTGGTGGCTACTCAAACCAGACCAAACGGCATTCGGGCCGAGCCAAAGGCGAGGGTGAAGCCAAGTTCGGCCGTGATCTGACCAACCGGTTCGCAAAGGAGGTCGCGATTCCGAAATCTTTCGCACACTTTTCTGGTGTGTTCGGGACGCACGCTGAGCAGGTAGCCGAAGCTGGGAAAAGAGACCAGCCAACGCTCGAGGTCGACGCCGACCGGCCGGGGCAGACGATCCAGGCACAATCCGGCGCCAACGCCGGAGCAGTTCAAGAGCATGAGGAGCGTCCCGACGACCCCGCCGTTGCTGACGTCTTTGCCCGCGCGGCACCAACCCGCTTCGGCCAAGGTCGGCAAGAGCTCCAGGTCCGCCCGCAACCGTTCCGGCGGGGAGCCGACGCTGGCGTTCCAGAACGGTTTATCGCCCCGGTAACTCCCGCGCAAATCGACGGCGAAGAGTAGGTTGTCGCCCGGCTGGGCGTCGAAGCTGGTGAGGAGCGCGCGGGCTCGTCCCAACACCGCGGCGGCAAGGTACGCACCGCCCGTCCCGGTGAACGTCGTGTGCCCACCGACGATGGGTACTCCGTACGCCCGCGACGCGGCGGTCATCCCGGCCCACAACTCCGCGCTGCGTTCGGCGTCGGGAGCCCACAACACGTCGACCACCGCCAACGGTCGCCCGCCCATGGCCGCGACGTCGCTCCCGTTCACCATCACGGCCGAATAGCCGGCGAACCAGGGGTCCTCGGCCACAAAGGAAGCGAGCATCCCTTCCGCTGCAAAAAGCAGGTAACCATCGCCGTCGGGAAGGACGGCGCAGTCGTCTCCCACGGCCACCTCCCCCGCCAGGGCTTGCGCGGGTGCGTAGGCTTCACCGATCGTTTCTTTGGCACGGACCGCCGGATGTTGCTCCAGGAAACGGAGACACCGCTCGAGCGTGTCACGATCGCTGCTGCTCACCACGGTCCGTCAAGAAACCAGGGCGGCGGGACGATAATGGCGGAGATCCGCCCGCATCCTCACGTGCAGCAGACCGAAGAGCTCGACCTCGTCCAACCTTTCCCAATGGAGCCGTTGGAAAAACCGGGCGTTCTGGTGCTGGACGGTCGCCAGGAACTCGCGGCAGCCGAGGGCGTGCGCGGTCGAGACCGCCTTGTAGATGAGGCCGGCGCCCAGCGCGCCCAAACCGCGGTAGATCGGCAGGCCGTTGCGCACCGCCACGCCTGGGCTGAGACGTTTGACGCTCCGGTACGCCGCCGCCACGCCTAACCGGCTCCCGTGCCAGACGCCGGGTTCGCGTTCGTCGATCCGCACCACGCCGACGACGGCGTCTTCCATGCCGGCGAGCAACGTTTCGCAGACGATCGGGATCGCCGTCTCGTCCACCCCGTCCCGGTCGGATTCTTGAAAGATGCCCTGTTCCTCGCAAAAGATCTGCCGTCGCAGGTGCCAGTAACCCGCCATTTCGCGGGAGGTCCGGGCGAGTTTGAAGAGGAAATCGGGCGGGGTAAACGGGGCGTAAGTGTCGAAGATCATGTCTGCGGTGCGTCGGCGGGGAGAGCACGGGGTGTGCCAGAAAGGCAACGCGTTTTGGCGTTTGGCGTTCGCGCCGTGTCCTTTTGTTCCAACCCACGCGGAACGCGGAACTCATGCCATATTGGCCGTGCGCGCGGGAAGCGCGCCGCCGTGCCCGTCGTTCCGTCCTCCTTTTCGCCGCCGCCCCTCGTGCGCAACGGGCACCTGCAAACGGTGTTGCCGGTCTTTCTCCGCCGGCGGTTCACCCAAAAGGTCCAAACCGAGCGTTTGGAGTTGCCGGACGGCGACTTCCTCGACCTCGCCTGGGCGCGGGTGGGCTCGGAACGCCTGGCCATCCTCACCCACGGCTTGGAGGGCAACGTCCAGAACGGTTGCATCCGCGGCATGGCGCAGGCGCTGACCGCGCGCGGGTGGGACGTCCTGTCGTGGAACCTGCGCGGTTGCGGGCCGGAACCGAACCGAACTCTGCGGTTCTACCACAGCGGCGAAACCGGCGACCTGCGTGCGGTGGTCGAACGGGCTGCGCGGGATCATCCCCAGCTTGCGCTGGTCGGTTTCAGCCTCGGCGGCAACCTTTCCCTAAAATACCTGGGCGAAGCCCCGGCGCACCCGGCCGTCCGGGCCGCGGCGGCGGTTTCGGTGCCGATCGACTTGGCCGCCAGTGCCCGCGCGCTCGACGGTCGTTGGGACAACCGGGTTTACCTCTGGCGCTTCCTCGCGTTGCTGAATGCGAAAGCGCGCAGGATCGCCAAGCGTCATCCCGGGCGGCTCGTGGTGACGCCGGCCGCGCGTTCGTTCCGGGAATTCGATGACCGCTACACCGCGCCGTTGCACGGTTTCCGGGACGCGGCCCACTACTGGGCGGAGTCGAGTGCGCGCCAGTACCTGCCCGGCATCCAGATCCCCACCCTGTTGCTCAACGCACGCGATGATCCTTTCCTCACGCCGAGCTGTTTCCCTGATGAGGAAGCCGAGGCGAACCCTTGCCTCTTCTTGGAAACGCCGACCTCGGGAGGTCACGTCGGGTTCATCGATGGCGCCGCCGGTTGGCAGCCGTGGTCCGAGCGCCGGGTGCCCGAGTTCTTGGCGCGCGCGATGACGAAGGCCAAATGACAAAGGCCAAAGGTCAAACGGGCGCAGGCCGGTATCACGGAAGACCCGGTGGAGCGAGCCGGTGGCCCAACCCTGGCGGCAGATCCCACCCCCGTTCGGGCCGGGGCGGCGTCTCACATGATTCGCTTTGCCCTGCCAAGGTTTGGCGTTCCGCTCACTCCTTTACCGCGCCAACGAGAACCCCTCGCGGGCAACGCTCGGCACGAACGCGCCGACGCCCCGCACGCCAACCAACGCTGAGCGCCCTTGCGAAGGACTCCGTTTGCCGCCGACAGGGGCGCTTCAATCGGTCTTCGTCAGCAGGAAACGGTCGATCCCGACGAGGAACCCGACCGAGGCCGGGTTTTGCGCGGTGACGGTCACGGTAAACGGGTGGGTGCCGGCCGTGAGGTGAACCGTCCCGAAGACATGCCCGTAACCCACCAAAACCGCGGGCGTGTTGAACCCGTCGTAAGGAGCACCGACCGTCGCACCGTCCACGGCCAGCGTGAACGTGCCGTAGTCCCGGGCTTTCGTCAGGTCTGCCGCCACTTGGTAGTTGCCCTCCTGCGGCACGTTGAGCGCGACCGTGAAGGTGTCTCCGAGGCGTGCGGCGATGAACCAAAGCTGCGCGTTGCCCGACCAGACGACGTCGCAACAATTCGCTTGCGCCACCAGGGGCGCCGAAGCGCTCAGCGGCGGCAGGAGGCTTTCGCCCTCGATGATCAGCGTGTTGCCGGTGCGCGCAGAGACGGGCGCGGAAAGGGGACCGACGTGCCCGGAGGCATCCACCGCCCGGACGCGATAAAACCAGGTCTGCTCCAAGCCGAGGCCGTCATGCCGGAAACCGGGCACCGGGGTACGACCCACCAGGGTGCCTGGGCCGACCGGCACGCCGGCGTCTTGCGACCCATAGACTTCATACTCGGCCACGCCGACGTCGTCGCGGGCGGGAACCCAGAATACCCGCAGGGAATTGCTGGTATCGCCTTCCGCCCGGGGATGGCTGACCGGCCCGGGGGCGGCACTATCCGCAAACGGCAACACGCGCGAAACGGCTTCGTAGCGTGCGGCGGTCCACGGCGGCGCGCCAGCCACGGGTTCCAAGCGGACGTCGAAGTAGGCCTTTGCGGAGGTGAGGGCGGCCGGCAGCTCAAACCAATCTTCCAGCCATTGCGAGGTGGCGTTGCTGAGCGGCTCGGTCCAGCGCCCGGCGTAGGTGCCGTTCACATACACGTCGGCCACCTGGTACCCGTGGCCCTGGTCGGCCAAGCGGGAGAGGCGCACCCCGCGGTTGACGGGGTCCACCGCCAGCCGAAACGCCACCATGCCACCGGCACCCGTCACGGGCAGCGAAACCGGGTACCGGTGGTTGTCCGCCTCGAAGGTCGAAGTGAGTGTCCCGACCGTTTCGCCGTCCGCACGGTAGGCGTGCGCGTTTCGGCTCTCCGCCAACCCCGGATCCAGGGCGTCCGTGCGCCGGAGGGTGTAGCCAGTCTGGCCGTACCAGTAGGCGGTTGAACTGTAGATGGCCGGCTTGTCGTCCCCGGGACCGTGCTCGATGCCGAACCGCACCGAGGAGCCGAACGACAGAGCCTCCGCCGGCAGCAACCGGAACGCCCCCGTCGAATCGTAGGGTGCGTTGACGTCATCCGTGTCGTAAGCCGGGTTGCCGGCGTCGGGCATCACGAAGGTGGTCCCGTCGCGGAAGTACCAGCCCGACTCGTAGAAATCCTCGGTGCCAGTGCCGTGCCAGAGCGGGCTCAGCGACCCATCGGCGAACGCGCGTTCGTCGCCTTCGAGGTATTCGCGGCGGTTGCCCGTGGGGATGAGCCCGCGCATGCTGTGCGTCACGCCGTAAAACACGCCCCGGCCTTGCGCCTGCGTGAAGGTCCAATCCTGCCCGTTCACCGTGGGACCGTACCCTGCGGAAGCGTGGAAGTAGCCGAGGTCGCCGAGCGGGCGCAGGCGGACGAGGTTGAGCGGGTCGAACGTTTGTTCGAGGCGGATCGAACCGCCGCGCAGGGGCGTGTCGCTCCCGTTGACGAGTTCCACCACGGCATCCCGGAGGTAAGGCATCGGCCACCAAGCGGACAAGACCCCGTCCAGGGCGTCGAGGGAAAACATCAGGGCGCGGACGTCGAACGCGCCCAGTCCGGAACCGAAGAACTCGCCGACGGGCGCATCGACGGTGGTCGATCCGTCGAAAGTGATGCGCAGACGCAGCCGGGCGAGCAGGTCGCGGCTGGCGGCTTCGGCCGCGGGATCGACCGGGTAACGGTAGGTGCGGTCCCCCTCGAAAGTCTGCTGGCGAATGGCGTAGGCGTGCGCCCCTTCCTCGCCCGGGTGCCCGGGGCCGAGATCCAGGGTGTCGGTGCGCGTCCAACCTTCCGGCAGCAGGCAAGCCACGTCGTAACGGAACTCGTTGAAGTCAAGGTCGGACGAGAGGAAGACATTGCTGACGGTGAGGGAAGTCTTGCCCGCGGTGACGGCGGCCGGCAGCGTCAAGGTTTCCTCCGCCCAACCGCCCGGAGCGGCGGCCGGACCAGAGTTCCACTCGCCGGCGGCTTGCCCGTCGATCGTGACCGCGGCCCGTTGGTGCCCGATGACCGGATCGTAACGACGTGTCAGGCGCACCCCGGCTTGGCGACCGTCGATCGACAGGGTGAACGAACTGCCGCCCCCAGGGCCGAACGCGCGCCCGTCGTCGCGGACGCGCGCGGCCCGCACGAGTCGGGGCAAGCGCAGCTGCAGGCTGCGGATCGTCCCCGGGCCCGCGAGGCGAACGGGCGGCGAAGCAGCGTGCGGCGGCAGCTCAAGCGGTGTGGTGCGGGCGAACGTCCCCGGACGCACCCCTTTCGGGTCGCGCTGGCCGAAGGCGCGCAGGGTCCCGATCACGTCAGTGGCCGGTTTGTGCGGGTCGAAGGTCTCGATCCCGTCCGCGTCGACGAAGCGCCGGTAGGTGACGTGGTA
>CAXUNV010000220.1:5755-6562 GCA_964252355.1 uncultured Chthoniobacterales bacterium
AAAACAAGGGGTTGTTCTGCACGGTCACCCGCATCGAGCGGGTGAAAGGCATGGGCACCTTGATCACCGAGCCGCCGGCCGTGTCGTCGCCGTTTCCCACCAACGGCCAGACGAAGGGCGCTCCCAAGTGGCCGTCGACCACGTCTTGGAGCGGGGCCGAGAGGACGGTGGTGCCGTCGAGTTCAATCAGGATTTGGCCGTTCCGGGTCACGTCGCCGTAGTCGCGGGTAAACCAGAGTGAATCCAACTCGCCCGGACCGGTCACCTCCGCGATGACGTAACCCGCCGGGGTGATCCGCAGGTAAGAATAGGTGCCGGCAAACCCGTCGTCGTTGCCCCCGGCGCGGTCGAAGCTGGAGAACTGCCGGGAAACGGCGCCTTGACGCAGTTCCGGCAGTTTGTCGAGTTGGCGGTAAACCTCCCAACCCACGGGACCTTTGCCCGGGGCCGGTAAGCGGAGATGGTAGGCCGCGGCGTCCGCGGCCCGTGCCGTCGGCGCTGGCGCCAGAGGCGCTCCGCACCCGGCGAAAAGGCAGGCGGCGAAGGCGCGTCGGCGCCACCGGTTTGGTGAGGTGCGGTTGGAAATTCGGCCCGTTGACTCCCTGAGGCCGGCGTCTTCCCTGAGGTGCGACAACTCACAGGCGTTCATGGCTTGGGGGGAAATCGCCATGACAACGCCGATCGGCGCCGGCGTCAAGGCCCGACGGCAGCGCGGCGGTGACGGGCCGGGATGAGGAATGACAAATGGAAAATGGCAGATGCGAGGGTCGGGGCAAAGGTGATGGCCACACCCCCGGTGACGGGGGG
>CAXUNV010000220.1:6572-7570 GCA_964252355.1 uncultured Chthoniobacterales bacterium
CCCCTGGTCTCCGGCGAAGGCGCCCCAACGATGGTGCCGGCGGGCGTGCAACGGAGCGCGGGCGTCCCGCCCGTTCCTCAGCCGCGCACGGCGAACGCCAAACTCGCTTCAGGAGCCGATGCCGCCCGACCCGGACACGGGCAGGCTGACGGTGAACGTGGCGCCGCAACCTCGACCGCCGCTTTCAGCCCGCACGGTGCCGCCGTGCAGTTCCACCAACTGCTTGACGATGGCCAAACCTAGGCCGAGGCCGCCATGGCGCCGCGTGGCGGAACTATCCGCTTGCCGAAACCGGTCGAACACGTGCGGCAGAAATTCGGGTTCAATCCCCACGCCGCTGTCGGCCACGCTCAGCTCCAAGGATGGGCCGACTTGCCGCAGGGTGATGCGCACGACACCGTTCACCAGGGTGAATTTGACCGCATTGGAGAGAAGGTTCCAAATCACCTGCTGCAAGCGTCCTGGGTCAGCCGAAAAGGTCTGTGGCCGCGTGGCGATCGCGACCTCGAAGCGAATGCCTTTGGCCTCGGCGGCAGGCCGCACCGTATCGGCCGCCGCCTCCACGACGGCGGCCAAATCGGTGGGGCCGATCTCCAGACGGACCTTGCCGGAGACAATGCGCCCCATGTCGAGCAGGTCCTCGATGATTTGCGTCTGCGCCTGGGCGTTTCGTTCGATGGCACTCAGGCCGCGGCTCAGTTCCTCCGGCCCACTCGCGCCTGCGCGCAGCAGCTGCGACCAGCCAAGGATGGCGTTCAGGGGCGTGCGCAGTTCGTGGGAAAGCGTGGCGAGGAATTCGTCTTTCATGTGGCTGGCGCGTTCGGCTTCCGAACGGGCGATCCGCTCGACCTGCAGCAATTCCTCGCGATGCTCATCGTACCGCAGCTTGTCTTCCACGTCGTTCCAGCCGCCCACCCATTCGCGAAGGGTTCCGTCGTCGTGCAACAACGGCACGCCGGTGGCGCTGACGCGGCGGTACTCGCCGTCGCGGCGCCGCC
>CAXUNV010000221.1:0-7523 GCA_964252355.1 uncultured Chthoniobacterales bacterium
GTCACCCGTGGGGTCCCTCCGGTTTTGACCCGGTCCCAGAAACCGTCGCCGCGCACCGGCATCCTTAACCCTCCGCATTTCCATGCCTCGAGACCGCCTTACTTGGATCGTCGTCACGCTTGCCGCCATTGGGTTGGTGGCATCGATTTACTGGCAGACACAGGAAACCGCCCGGCTTCACGCCTACAACGCGGCGCACGGCATCGCCACCGCGTCGCCACCGCCCACCGCTGCCCCGACCCCGGGCGAGCCGTCTGCGACAACCTCGGCCGACGGGGGTCCCGTCGCCGCCTTCGGTAACGCCGCCCCGACCCTCGAGACTGGCCCAAGCGCGGTGCCGTCCAAGGAGGCCGTGCTGAAAAGCGACGTTTCCGAACTCCACTTCTCGAACACCTCCGGCGGCCTCGCCTACGTCGCCCTCACCGGACACCGGGCGGAGGGCGACAAACCCGTCGAACTCGGCGCGCCGTCCGTGCCGGGCATCGGCGCCATCTCGCAGACCCCCACCAATTGGCAGGATGACGGTTACGACCTGACCGAAGACGCTGCGGCAGGACGCGTCACCCTCACCAAAACCGTGGGGAACGGCCTGACGGTGACCAAAACCTACACGCAGGGCGCTAAGGCCAGCCTGCCCGATCCGTACCAATTCGCGTTCAGCCTCTCCTTCCGCAACACCGGCACCCAAGCGTTCACCAACCCGGGGTACTTCGTCAGCACCGGGTCGGCCAAACCGATCCATCAATCGGACCTTATCGTCCGCACCGTTTTCGATTGGTACCGCGACGGCAAGTTCCGGTCGACCAACGTCACCTACTTCGGCCCGAAATCTTTCCTCTTTTTTCCGACGGGACCGGGCCCTGAGACTTATCAGGAGAGCGGCGACAAAATCCTTTGGGCGTCGGTGGCCAGTCAATACTTCGCCACCATCCTCTCACCGCAAAACGAAACGGGCGTGCAAGTCTGGGCCCGGCGTGCGCCGGTGGCTGGCGGCAACAACCAGCAGGGACCATGGTTGATTGAAGGTGCGCTCGGCATGCCGGGGTTCACGCTCCAGCCCGGCGAGACCAAGACGGTGGACTTCACCGTCTACGGCGGTCCCAAGGAGTACAGCCGATTGGCCAAGCTGCCGAACGACCAAGCGCGTATCCTCGACTTCGGATGGATCCCGCCGCTCGGCAAACTCCTGCTGGTCTCGTTGAACGCCATCCACGCCGCCGTCGGCAGCTACGCCGTGGCGATCATCATCCTCACGCTGGTCATCCGCTCCCTGCTCTGGCCGCTGCAGAACGTCAGCATGAAGAGCATGCGCAAAATGTCCAAACTCTCGCCGCTCATCAACGAGCTGCGCACCAAGTACAAGGACGACCCGCAGCGGATGAACCAGGAGATGATGAAGCTCTACAAAGAGCACAGCGTCAACCCGGCGGCGGGCTGCTTTCCGATGCTGGTTCAGATCCCCATTTTCTTCAGCTTCTACTCGATGCTGGGGACCGCCATCGAACTGCGGAACAGTTCTTTCCTTTGGGTGAAAGACCTCTCGCAACCCGACACCATCGCTCACCTTGGCGGGCTGCCGGTGAACATTTTGCCGCTCATCATGGTGGCGGCGCAGATCTGGCAAATGCAGGTCACGCCCAAAACCGGCGACCCTTCCCAGCAGCGGTTGCTCTACATCACGCCGGTCATTTTCCTCGCCTTCTGCTACAACTACGCTTCCGCCTTGGCGCTTTACTGGACGGTGTCGACCCTGTTTACGGTGGTGCAGACGTTCGTCACGCGTCGGGAGACGGAACCGAAGATCGGCAAGGTCGCAGCCGTGCCGGTGGTTGCCAAACGAAAGAGTTATCGTTAAGCAAAAAGATCCTCCGCGGGAGTCGGCCATGGAACCGAAAGAGATCCTGGACACGATGTTGGGTCATCTCGGGTTCGTCTCAGACATCCAAGAGATTCATGGCGAGAACGGCCTGCAGCTGCAGGTTTTCACCGCGCAAGGCGAAGCGTTGGTCGGGCCGGAGGGTGAACGGCTGGAAGACCTGCAGTTCTTGTTGAACCGGATCCTGCAGGCGCAAGACCGGCACGCACCCAAGGTGCACGTCGACGTGGGCCATTGGCGCACGATGAAGGATGACCGCCTGCGGGCAAAAGTGAAGCAACTCGCCGACACCGTCCGGCTCTCGGGGCGGCCGGTGAAGCTTGAGCCGATGAACTCTTACGACCGCCGGATCGTGCACAACGCACTTAAGGACGATCCGGACGTGATGAGCTTCAGCCCCAACGACGACGCCCGCATCAAGCGCATCACCCTGCAACGCCGCCGGCGCTAGGCGCTACGCCGCTACGCGCAGGGCAAATGACAAAGGCCAGAGGCCAGAGGCCAGAGGCCAGAGGCCAGAGGCCAGAGGCCAAACGGAGAGCTACAGGCGGCCACCACGGGTGACCCCGGTGGGGCGAAAACCCGGCCGCCCCAGGAGGGCCGCCGCCAAGGCGGGCGTCCGGCGGGCGGTTTGAGCCGGCGCGCAGGACTCCCGCAGTCCGAATCCACCCTGGCTCGGGCTTGGCGGGGTCTCGCAGGACACCTCTTGCCCTACCAACCCACGGCGAGATGACCGCCTTCCCCTTTGGCCTTTGTCATTTGTCATTCATCATGCGCGCAGCGCCACCGCGCGCATCGCCCCGCGCCGAAGCCGCGGGGCTGCGGTAATCGAGCCCGCCGTACCGCAGCCCCTCCTTCAAGGTCTTGCCCACAAGCGTTTGACCGGGCGCCACCACCGGGCCAGTCGTGAGGTCTTCGTACGGCACCTCGATCGATTGCGCCGAGCCCCACAGCTCTTCCCACGGTCCTTCTAAGATGAAATGGTAACCCGCACCCTCCAGCAGCGCCTGGGTGTCCGCAGATAAGGCGTACGGCTCGAGGTAGACCATGTCCGGCAACCATTGGTGATGAAACCGCGGCGCGCTCACCGCCTCTTGCACCGTCATGCCGTAATCGATCACGTTCAGCAAAGTTTCCAACGTGATGGTGATGATCCGGGACCCGCCGGGGCTGCCCGTCACCAAAAACGGTTTTCCATCCTTGAGCACCACGGTCGGGCTCATCGAACTCAACGGACGCTTCTCGGGCTCAATCGCGTTTCCGTCGCCTTGGATTAACCCAAACTGGTTGGGCACGCCCGGCTTGGCGGTAAAATCATCCATCTCGTTGTTCAAAAACATGCCGGTGTCACCCGCGATCCGCATTGCCCCGAAATAGCTGTTGATCGTGTAGGTTACCGCCACGGCGTTGCCCCAGCGGTCCACGACCGAATAGTGCGTCGTCTGACCCCCTTCGTGGGCCGCTGACGTCTCCGGTCTCAGCTCGGAAGAGGGCGTGGCTTTCACTGGGTCGATGCGCCCCCGGATCGCCGCCGCGTGCTCCTCGGAGAGCAGTTCCTCAACGGGATTCTTGATAAAATTGGGGTCGCCCAACCGCGTGCGGTCGACGTAGGCGTGCCGCATCGCTTCGACGCAGAAATGCACGGCTTTGGCTGAGTGGAACCCATCATCGGCCAGTGGGTAACCCGACAAAATGTTGAGGATTTCGCAGATGATGGTGCCGCCGGAGCTGGGCGGCGGCGAGGAGACCACCTCGAAGCCGCGGTACCGGGTACGCACCGGTGCCATCTCCTCGACGCGGTACCTTTGAAAATCCTCGAGTGACAAGATGCCGCCGTTGGCGTCGCTGGCCGCCACGATGGCTTGCGCGACCGTTCCTCCGTAAAAGGCTTCGGGCCCGTCTTGTGACAAGTCAAAGAGCGTCCGCGCCAACTCCGGCTGTACCAAGCGGTCACCGACCTCGTACGGGCGGCCAGCCTTGAGGAAGGTCCGGGCGATGTTCGGCTGCTTGCGAAACTCTTCCGTGAACTCTCCAAGCATCTCCACGTCGCCCGGTTCCAGGCGAAACCCCTGCACGGCCAAGCCGATCGCCGGCAAGATCGCCTGCGCCCGGGAGATGGTACCGTATTTCCGAAGCGCGTAATCGAGACCAGCGGGCGACCCAGGCACGCCCACAGCCAAGTAACCCTCCGTGCTTAGGCCGGGGACGACGCCACCGTTCGCGTCGAGGTACATGTCGCGCTTGGCTCGCAACGGCGCTTTTTCGCGGAAGTTGATGAACGTCTCTTTACCGGTGGCGAGGTGGATCGTCATGAACCCGCCGCCACCGAGGTTGCCGGCCGCCGGGAACACCACCGCCAACGCGTACCCGATTGCCACGGCGGCATCGATGGCGTTGCCGCCGTTACGCAGCACTTCGTAGCCGACGTCCGTGGCGCAATGTTGCGCGGTCACCACCTCGAAGGTCTGGCCGACGTCGGGCGGCGGTGCCACCGCATGCCCCAGGACGGGAAACCACGACACGTAAAGAAAAAGCACCCGGAAAAACCGTGGCCATCGCATGACACCTCCCTGTGCAGAGCTCCAGTCGAGCTTGGTCGGAATTTGGACGAAACACAACCTTTCCCCGAAGTGGGGTAGGCGTCCCGAACACCTTTCCCGCGCGGAACGCAAGACTCAGAACGCGCAAGTCGCCACGCGAACCGGCAGGCATGCCGCCAGCCCTGTTTGGCAAGGTTTATGGCCGGGTAGGTCGCGATGCCCACCTTCCTGATGCGGACTTACCTCGGATGCGGTGATTGCATGACTTTCGTCCTAAGCGAGACTCACGAAGCCAAGCTTCTCGGCGTGCAACGGGTGAAGAAGGGAGCGCGCCCAAACGGAGACGACAACCTATGAACCCTGAAGCATCGAAGCCTCCACCGTCGGCCGATCAGCGATCGCTGACCAAAGAGCTTCGCCAAGAGGCGGACCTCATCCGAAATGTCCTTCGATTCTCGCTCTGGACGCTGGTGGCCCTCGCCGTCACCATGATCCTCTTGTTGGCGGACATGACGCTGTTATGGCGGGTGATCACCGGGATCATCTGTGCGGCCTTCTGGCTGATGGCGCTGGCCGGGATGTTCCGGCTCACCGGCTTGTTGGACGCGGGCAGTCAACCGATCTCGTTCAACCCTTTTCACGCCGGGAAGGGAAAGAACGACCAGACAAAAAAGGAGTAAGGGGTCCCCTTGTCTGTTCACGGCAACGCGGCATCAAGATGCCGTCGGTCTTCGCGGCGCCCGCCGGAATCAACCCCTCAATGTTGACAATCGGCGTCTTCTGCCCAGTCGCCGTTGCGAGCGCGGTCGAGCGATGGGCGCGGGAGCTGGGGAGTCATGGACGAGCGGCTCGGGAAGCGGGGGCGCCGATCGGACTCTGCGCTGGGGTTGGCTCCTGCTGCGGTCCACTACCGACATGCCCGTGCTCCATCGGACGCTCACGAAGGGCGGGGAGGCCTCGACGCGCACATGCCGCGAACCTGCTCCTCACCGGCGGGAGGGAATTTGCAGGCCCATGGATGGCGGCCCGTAGCATCGGCCGCACCCCGGAGGGGCGGCCGAGCAGGGCCCGGCTCGCCCGCGCCGCCCTTTTGGCAGGGTCTCTCGGCGCTTAGGGCCTCATTGGTTTGACACCGGGCCGAACGGCCAGGGGTCCTCAAACTCCATGGTTAGTGGGTTGTAGGTCTCTGGGCCGATGGTTACCCAATCCTTGTCCGCTCTGTTTACTTTTGTGGAAGGCTGGGTCGCACCGCGGTGAGGGCTGACGAGCGAGCGGCCTTCCCTTGCTACCTTGCCGTGCTTGAAATAGACCATGGAGTCACGACCCCTGAAGATCAGGTGGTCGCGGCTCATCTTTGCTGCCGCCTTTGGTTTTGTCGCAACCACTGCCACAACCGACGTGTCGTTCCCACGCTCGATCGCGCCCGGTTGGTGGATCGATGTTTCCGACGCGGCGGCGCGGGTCAGACCAGCGCCGGCCAGCAACGCTGCGGTCCCAGCCGCCCCCAGCGAGTGTAGAACCTTTTTGAAGGTCGATGGATAGTTCATAGGAGTCCACCTAACCACCTGGCACCTTCCACCCGCCCATTTTTGCCCGAACCGCCGTATTCACTAACCGAAGTGCCGACGCTTCCTCTGCCCGACGTCCCGCTCCCCACTGCCGGTTTCTTAGGTCCACCTCACCCGTGTTCGGTCGGGCAAAGCCCGGGAGGGCGGCGCTCCCCTGGGCACTCGCGACGCTTACCCTCGCCAGTCACCGCAGCCCAGCAACCGGCAACCGGGAACTGAAAACCGGCAACCGCGCGCGCAGCGCGCCTACCTCCAGCCGAGGACGTTGAAGAAGAGCGCCAGCAACCCGGCGAACAGCATCGCCCCGAGAAAAACGCAGACCGGCAGCGTTAACACCCAAGCCAGAACGATGTTGCGCAACGTGCTCCGCTGCAGTCCCGACCGGTTTGCCACCATCGTGCCCGCGATTCCCGACGAGAGCACGTGCGTCGTGCTCACCGGCAACCCGAAGTGGTCCGCCATCATGATGGTTCCCATGGCGGTCAACTCCGCGGAGGCGCCTTGCGCGTAAGCCAAATGCGTCTTGCCGATCTTTTCGGCCACGGTCGTCACGATGCGCTTCCAACCGATCATGGTCCCCAAGCCGAGCGCGCAGGCCACGACGGCTTTGATCGGCGTCGGGATGTATTCGATGGACTTTTTCAACACGGTTTGCAGGCCTTTGAAATCCTCTTTGTTGATCGCCTTTTCTTTTTCCAACTTGTTGAGGGACTGCTGAATCACGTAGGTGCTTCGGCGTTGTTCCTGCCGGTCCTGCATCGGTACGTCGTTGATCGATTGTTTGCCGTCGAAAGAGCCCTTGAGCTTAGCCATCTCCGTCGCCAGCGCCGGGAAGACGGCTTCGTCGAACTCGCCGTTCGGCTCGGCAAATTTGGTCAGTACCTGCCGTGCTTGCTCCGGGGGAAGCGGCGGTTTGCCTTGGGCTTTTTCATTGATGACTTGCGCGCTGCGGTCAAGTTGCTCCGTCAGGGTCTTGATGTCCGCACTCTTTAGGTCGGGGTTGAGCGCCAACAGCGCCGGTGCGGCGATAATCAGGATCAGCATGAACAACCCCATCCCCTTTTGGCCGTCGTTCGAGCCGTGGGCAAAGCTGACGCCGGTGCAGGTGATGATCAGGATCGTGCGGACCCACCACGGCGGCGATTTGGTCGCATCTGCAGGCTCGAAAAGTTTTCGGTTGCGGATGAACGCCCCCAGCGCCAGCAGCAGGGTGGCCGCGATCGTAAACCCGACGAGAGGCGACACCAGCAACGAGGTGAACACGTTCTGAACCTGGTCCCACCGGATCCCGTGGATGTTGCCGGAGTGCAGCAGGGTGTCGACCAACCCGACCCCCAAAATCGCACCGATGAGGGAGTGCGAACTCGAGCAGGGCAGCCCGATGTACCACGTGCCGAAATTCCAGATCACCGCTGCCAAGAGCAACGCGCACAACGCCGCTGCGCCGGTGCCAGAGGCGACGTTCAACACCAGCGCCGGCGGGAGCAAGGCCACGACGCCGTAGGCAACCGCGCCCGTGGAGGTCAAAACTCCTAAGAA
>CAXUNV010000222.1:0-6635 GCA_964252355.1 uncultured Chthoniobacterales bacterium
TTCCGGCCGCGACCGCCGGCCGCAGGGGGGGCCCCCTGGGGCGCCGGCCGCGGCGCAGCGCCGCGGCCACCTCTCGGCGTTCCAGCAGCTGGACCTGGTCGCGGTCGGCGTCCTTCACCGGCAACCACGCATTGTCCGCGTTGAGTGGACCGCGCGCGGGCTCCTCTCCGGTCACGGGCGCGGCCGGCTCGGATTGGAACAAGTTCAAGCGCGCGGCCAGACGTGTCACCGACTCTTCGACCTGGGCCGGGTCCAACGGTTTCAGCAGGTAATCCACCGCTTCCAGGCGGAAGGCGTCCGTGGCGCGATCGGGTTGGCCAGCGGTGAAAACGATCTGGGGCGCCTGGGGCAGCATGGCCAACTGCGACGCCAGGGCCACGCCATCCCGTCCGGGCAGACGCACGTCGAGGAACGCGGCGTCCGGCCTGCTCTCGGCGCAAAGTAAGAATCCAGCCTCGGCATCGTGCGCCACGCCGACGACCTCCACGCGGCAAGTCTCGTCCAAAAGGGTGACGAGGTATTCGGCCGCCAGCGGCTCGTCCTCAACAATGACCGCACGTACTCGCGTCCACATGTGGTTTATACAAACGAACTGCCGTTCCGGTGGGAGCCTGCGCTTCGCTCCAGACGGGTGCCTTGGGACCGGCCGGCTGCGATCGATCTTCCATTCTCCTGGCGAGCTCGGGCAACGTCCCACGATTTCGCGCTCCGCGGAAGCGGTGACGGTCCGTCCCGGCCCGGGGTCACCTTACCCGGACGAGATCGCCGCAACATTACCCCGATGGGTAAGGAGCCGCCGCACACGCTTGCGCCCGTCGCGGACAGAAAGGCGCCGCCTCCCGCACGACGACCCTGCCTGCCCAAGGCCGACGCTGCTGATCTTTTCATGCACGACGACCATCCGTACCGGGCTTCCCTCGGTATTGTAAATTCTTGCACGGCTCGCCCGGGCCCGGCTTCTACCATCGGGAAAAAGTGTGCCGCGCACCAGCCGCCGAGGTGCCGGCCGAGCGCCACCCGGCCCTCCTCAAAGCTCGCCCGACGGCGCCGGGCGGGTGGCCGCGACGTACTGGCCGGGCGTGATGCCGAACGCGCTGCGGAACCGTTTGGTCAGATGGCTCTGGTCCACCAGTCCGACCGTGGGCGCGACCAAGGCCGGCGCTTCGCCGGACCGGAGGAGACGGCGAGCCTCACGCAACCGCACCTGCGTGAGGTAAGCATGCGGCGGCAGACCGGTTTCTCGGGTGAACTGCCGCAGGAGTTGAAACCGGCTGAGACCCGTGAGGACCGAAAGGTCGGAGAGCGACGGGTCGGTATGGAGGTAATGCTCCAAATGCTGGCAGACCGAGCGCACCAGCGGCGTGTGGCGCAGGCGTGACGCGCCCTCGCGCCAATCCGCGTGGCGGGCAAAGACGCGCGCCAGCAGGGTGAGCAACCGGCTTTCGGCCTCCAAAGCGCCTACTGAGCCGTCTTCCATGGCGCGGTGGATAACCAAGTACTCCGCCGCGAGGCTTCGATCCTCCGCGACCGGACCTTTAAAGAAAGGCAGCCGTCCGCGCCGGGAGCTGCCCTCCTCGTCGCCAAGCAAGCGGGTTAGGGCGGTAGGCGACACGTAGAGCATGCGGTAGCGGTAACCGCCTTCGGTGGCCGGGCGCCCGTCGTGCGGTTCGCCCGGGTTGATCAGGGAAAAAGACCACGCTCGCGCCAGCCGCTCGCTGCCCCGGCAGCGGTAGGTCTGCACGCCGCGCTCGGTCACGGCGATCGCATAATCGTCGTGTGTGTGACGGCTGTAGGCGTGCGCCACAAACGTCGCTTTAAAAAATTCCATTCCGGCCAAAGCCGGCAATCTCCAGAAGGCGGTTTCCTCGACCTTCCTGCTCGATGGTGGACTGGGTGGTGCCGTTCTTCCGTTCGCCATACCTTCTTTGCCTGAGGTTTGCCCGAGCCAAAACCTTCCGGCCAACTTGCGCCGGCGCAACCACTCGCCCAAAACACGACGGCGTGTGGTCATCCCATCCAGGAAAGTGGGCGCGATCGCCGGTGCCGGACACCTTTCGGCCGCGAAGCGTTTCACGGGCGAGCGCGCCGACGCTTCGGCAGACGCTTGCGGCGGTTCAGGCAGACGCCTCCGCAGACCCCACCTCCCCCGGTAAGGTTCGGGGGTGAGGAGCTACCTACGTTCGTCGTGCGGGATCCAGACTGCTCAACCCGGCGACGGAAAAACCCAAAAGATGTTCAGCCCCGGAATGACCTCGCGGGAAGCCGTGGAGCCGCGTCGTGGCGCCGAGGTCTGGTTGGGAGTGTTGCAGAGCGAAGGTGTGCGCCATGCCTTCGGCAACCCCGGCACGACCGAGATGCCACCCATGGACGCGCTCGCCGGGGTGCCGGGCATCCACGTGCTGCGCATCTTGCGAAAGGGCCAAAGCCGACGTCGCTTGACGTCGCACCGCATTCCCGGTTGCGCGGGCGTCCGAACGGGGCTTTGGATTAGGCCGTCATGCCGCCTTCACCCGAACCGCGCGAGGTCTCGGTGCCGTTGGGCGACCGGAGCTACGCCGTCCTGATCGGGCCAGGCCTGCTCGACGAGGTGGGCGCGCGGATGCGTTCCCTGGGCCTCGACGGGGCGGCTGCCATCGTGACGGACGACAGCGTCGGCGCGCTCTATGGCACCCGCGTGCAGGCGTCCCTCGAAGGTGCCGGCTACGCCGCTCGTCTCTACGCCGTGGCGCCGGGCGAAGGTTCCAAGTCGTTGGCGACCCTGGAAAATCTGGCCGAACGTTTGGCCGCCGACGGTCACGACCGCGGGAGCGTGGTGGTGGCGTTGGGCGGCGGCGTGGTCGGCGATCTCGCCGGCTTCCTGGCCGCAACCTACCAGCGCGGCGTGCCGTGGGTTCAGCTGCCCACCTCGGTGATGGCGCAGGTCGACAGTTCGGTTGGCGGCAAGACCGGGGTCAACCTTCGCGCGGGCAAGAACTTGGTGGGCGCGTTCCACCAACCGCGGCTCGTCCTGGCCGACACCGACACGCTCGCCACCTTGGGCAAACGCCAAGCGAACGAGGGGTTTGCCGAAGTCATCAAGTACGGCGTGATCCGCCGTCCCGCCCTGCTCGAGGCGCTTCTCGGGAGAGCTTCCGTGGACCTGCCGGCGATCGTGGAAGGGTGCGTGCAGATCAAGGCCGAGATCGTCGGTGCCGACGAGCACGAACGGGGCGGCGACCGTGCGCTCCTGAACTTTGGTCACACCATCGGGCACGCGATCGAGGCCGAAGCGGGCTACGGCGGGATGTTTCACGGCGAAGCCGTCGCCCTGGGCATGCGGGCGGCCGCGTTCCTGTCGACGCGGCGGGCCGGCTTCTCGGAAGGTGCGGCCGGCACCATCGACGCCGCGCTCCGCCGCTACGACTTGCCGGCCGTGCTGCCGGCCGACCTCTCCCCGGAACGGATCGTCCGCCGGGCGTTCAGCGACAAGAAGTTCGTCGCGGGCACCATCCGCTTTGTGCTCGCGTCGCGCCTTGGGCACGCGTTCATCTCCGACGCCGTCACCCGCGACGATCTGGCCGACGCCGTCGCCTTCTTGCGCCAACCCGTGCCCCTGGACCCGTTCCCGTGAGTCCGACCGAAGCGCTCGTCGCCCTTAACCTTTTGCCGCGGCTCGGACCGGTGGGCGTGCGCCGGTTGCTCGAGCGTTTTGGCGACCCGGTCAGCGTTCTCCGGGCGCGCCGGTCGGAGTTGACCTCGGTGGAAGGCGTTTCCGCGCCTGCGCTGGCCTCGGTCGCGGCCTGGGAAAGCGAGGTTGACTTGGCGGCGGAACTGGCGCGGATCGAGCGGTTCGGGGCTGGGGTGGTGACGATCCTCGATCCCTCTTACCCGCCGGCATTGAAGGAGATCCATGATCCGCCCACGGTCCTCTACGTCTGGGGCGAGTTGACGCCCCGTGACGCCCACGCGATCGGCGTGGTCGGGTCCCGCAAGACCTCGCATTATGGGTTGGAATCGGCCAAGAAGCTCTCCTTCCAACTCGCCTACGCCGGCTTGACGGTGGTGAGCGGCCTCGCACGCGGCATCGACACCGCGGCTCACCAAGGCGCCCTCGCCGCCAAAGGTCGAACCATCGCCGTCCTTGGCGCCGGTCTGAACCGGCTCTACCCACCCGAGAACCTCCCTTTGGCGGAGCGGATCGCCGAAGCTGGCGCCGTCGTGTCGGAGTTCCCGATGGACGCCGAACCCGACCGGCAGACGTTCCCGATGCGGAACCGGATCATCAGCGGCTGGAGTTTTGGCGTGCTCGTCGTGGAGGCCGGATTGAACAGTGGGGCCTTGATCAGCGCGCGCCAAGCCGGCGAACAAGGCCGCGCCCTTTACGCCGTGCCCGGGCCCATCGATCGGCCGACGTCGCTCGGTTCAAACCGGCTCATCCAGGAGGGGGCCAAGCTGGTCATCGATGCGCAGGACGTGTTGGCAGACCTACAGGCCTTGTTCCCGGCCGCACCTACCCTCACCTCGCCCACCCCCGATCTGCCGGCCGAACTGCTCGCCGTCTATCGCGCGATCGAACCGGAAGCCACCGCCATCGACGCCATCATCCGTCAGAGCGGCTTGGGGGCCGGCGCCGTCGCCGCAGCCCTGCTCCAACTGGAGATGCGGCGCTTGGTCCGCCAACTGCCGGGCAAATATTTTGTGAAGTTGGTGTAGGCGGACGCACCGGTGGCCGTGGGCGGCCGGAGTTCACGGGCGACCCGGTGGGGCGAAGACCCGGCCGGCCAAGTCGAGTCGCCATCCTGAGCAGACGTCTGCCGGGCGGTCTGATCCATCGCGGCCTGACCCTGATGCGTTGGGTCCAGGGCTGGTGGTGGCCCCGCGGGTCGAGAGGAGGTCGCCTTGAGGTGCCGCGGGCTGCCAGGACCGTTCGCGCCGGCTCAGACCGCCCGGCGAACGTGTTTGAAGGTGGCAACCCGCTTCTGCCGGCCGGGTCTTCGCCCCACCGGCGTCGCCCGCGAGTTCTCGCCGGCAACCGGGAACCCGGAACCGGTCACCGCGCGCAGCGCCCGCCCCACCAGCGCCGGCCGCAAGGTCCGGCCAAAACCTTTCACGGGCATTGGCGACGCTTTCGCCGCGCGCGATTCCGTTTGCGGGAACGGCACCGTCCCCCTAGTGTCCCGGCTCGCCCTGGCCGCACGGACTAGGCTGGGCGCAACGAAGTCTCATGGGAAAAGCCCTTGTCATCGCCGAGAAGCCGAGCGTTGCCGCCGATCTGACCCGTGCCTTGGGTCGGTTCACCAAGCACGGAGAATATTTCGAGAACGACGATTACGTGGTCTGCTCCGCTTTGGGCCACTTGGTCGAGCTTTGCCTGCCCAACGAGCTCGACAAGAAGCGGGGCAAATGGAGCTTCCAGAACCTGCCGATCATCCCCGACGAGTTCGAGCTTAAGCCGATCGAGAAGACGGAAGACCGGTTCAAGCTGCTGAAGCGCTTGATGAAGCGCGCCGACGTCGACCTCATCATCAACGCGTGCGACGCCGGCCGCGAAGGCGAGCTTATCTTCCGTTACTTGGTTCGGCTGGCAGGGATCCGCAAGCCGTCCCGCCGGTTGTGGCTGCAATCGATGACCGCCGACGCGATCCGGACGGCTTTCGCCCGGTTGCGTTCCGAGGAAGAGATGAGGCCGCTGGCGGAGGCCGCGGTTTGCCGGTCGGAGAGCGATTGGTTGGTCGGCATCAACGCGACGCGCGCCATGACCGCCTTCAACTCCAAGGTCGGCGGCTTCCAACTCACCCCGGTCGGCCGGGTGCAGACGCCGACGCTCGCCATCTTGGCCGAACGCGAGCAGCGCATCCGGGACTTCCAGCCGCGGACCTATTGGGAGGTTTACGCGGACTTTGGCGTGGCTGCCGGCGAGTACCGCGGCCGGTGGTTCGACGAGGGGTTCCGGCGCGATGGGGACGAGGATGCGCGTTCCGAGCGGCTTTGGGAAAAGGCGAAGGCCGAAGCGATCCGGGACAAGGTGTTGGGCAAAACCGGCGAGGTCGTCGAAGAGCGCAAGCCGACATCGCAGGCACCTCCCCTGCTCTACGACCTTACGTCGTTGCAGCGGGAGGCGAACTCCCGGTTCGGGTTTTCCGCGCGGCGCACCCTGCAGATTGCGCAGCAGCTTTACGAACGTTTCAAGGTCGTCACCTACCCGCGCACGGATTCGCGTTACCTACCAGAGGATTACCTGCCGACCAGCCGGCAGGTGCTCAGGAGTTTGCAGGATCCCGCGCTCCGACCGCACGCCGAACGGGTGCTCCGGGAAGATTGGGTGCGCCCGACCAAACGCATTTTCAACAACGCCAAGATCACCGACCACAACGCGATCATCCCGACCGGCCAAACGCCCCGCAACCTTGACGAAGCGCAGCAGAAGCTCTTCGACCTGATCGCACGCCGGTTTGTCGCGGCGTTTTACCCGCCGGCCCAGTTTGAGGTGACCACCCGCATCACCCGGGTGGCGGGCGAGGCGTTTAAGACGGAAGGACGCGTCATCAAAGACCCGGGCTGGTTGGCGGTGTACGGCCGGCAGGCAGCCGCCGATGAAGGGGAAAACTCCCTGGTCGCGGTGACATCCGGCGAGATCGCCGAAACGCGGGCCGCGG
>CAXUNV010000222.1:6645-7509 GCA_964252355.1 uncultured Chthoniobacterales bacterium
GACCAAACCACCCCCCCGCTACACCGAAGCGACGTTGCTCTCGGCCATGGAAAGCGCCGGCAAACTCGTCGATGACGAGGAACTGCGTGAGGCCATGTCGGCCAAGGGCCTGGGCACGCCCGCCACGCGCGCCGCCATCATCGAAGGGTTGCTCGGCGACGGTTACATCGCCCGCGAGGGCAAGGAGTTGATCGCCACCGCCAAAGGCATCTCCCTGGTGACCCTGCTGCGGGGCATCGGCATCGACCTGCTTTCGTCGCCCGAACTCACTGGGGAGTGGGAGTACAAACTCAAGCAGATGGAGGCCGGACGACTCGATCGTCCGACCTTCATGACCAACATCAAGCAGTTGACGCGCGACATAGTTGACCGCGCCAAGAGCTTCGAAAGCGACGTCGTCGAAGGAGAATACGTGACCCTCGACGTGCGCTGCCCCAACTGCGGCGCCTCCCACCTGCGCGAAGACTACCGCACCTACCACTGCGAGACCTGCGATTACCGGTTCTTCAAAAACATCGCCAGCCGCGAGCTCAGCCCGGAGGAAGCGACCGCCTTGGTGCGCGACCGGAAAGTGGGCCCGCTGGAAGGTTTCCGCAGCAAGACGGGCCGCCCGTTTTCGGCCGTGCTCGTCCTCAACGACGAGCACAAACCCGAGTTTGCGTTCGACGAAAGTTCCCGTCCGGAAAACGTGGCGATCGACCCGGCGGTGCACGCCGCCGTCGGCAAATGCCAAGTGTGCGCCGACGGCGAGGTCTACGACGTCGGCACCTCCTACGTCTGCGGCAACGTGCCCGCACGGAAGTGCACCTTCAAGTTAAGCAAAACGATCCTGCAGCGCGAGCTCCCGCCCGAACAGGTCAGGAA
>CAXUNV010000223.1:0-7508 GCA_964252355.1 uncultured Chthoniobacterales bacterium
GGGGTGGGGGCGAAGGCGGCGGTAGTGGCAATGGCGGCCCCGCCAAATCGGCAGAGGGCAAGCCGGCGGCCACTCCCTCCAAAGAAGGATCCAGCGCCAAACCCAGCGGCGGCACCGCCGCTTGAGATGCCCGCCTTTGCCAGTGGCGGGGGTGCGGCCAGAAGTCGTTGGGCTCGGCATGTTTAAGCTGACGCGACGCGAGCGGGTGCTTGTCCTTTCCCTGCTGCTGGCGCTCGGTACCGGCGCGCTGGTGCAACATTTCCGGACCGCGAAGCACCCGACCGCGCAGGGCCCGAGAGAGTAGATCGTCATGCAGAAATCTTTCAGCGAGATCGTTGACGCCATCGTCGGCCAGGACGGCCGTTACGACCGCGAGGCTTACCAGTTCGTCAAGGATGCCTTGGAATTTACCATCAAGCAGCGCAAACGGTCGGCCGCGGAAGGGACCAACCACGTCTCTGCAGCCGAGCTCTTGGAGGGGTTCCGCCAATTGGCCGTCAAAGAGTTCGGCCCGATGGCGTCGACCGTCTTGGAGTATTGGCGCGTCGGGAACTCCGCCGACGTCGGCGAGATCGTCTTCAGCTTGATCCGCGCCGGGGTGTTCGGAAAGACGGACGCCGATACCCTGGAAGATTTTGGGGGGCGCCTCGACTTTCACGCGGCTTTCGTGGCGCCGTTCGAACCGAAACGCCCGTCATCGCTGCGCAAGCCGTGAAGTCGTCCCTATTGCGGATGCCCGAGGTGCGCGCCACGGCGTTCGAGCTGCCGAACGGCCTCACGGTCCTGGCGGTCGAGCAGCCCGGGACCGAAGCCACCAGCGTGCAGGTCTGGTGTCAAACCGGCAGTATCCACGAGGGTGCCTGGGTCGGCGCCGGCTTGACCCACTTGTTGGAGCACATGCTTTTCAAGGGCACGGCGCGACGCACCGCCGTGGAGATCAGCCAAGCCATCCACGACGAGGGCGGCTACCTCAACGCCTACACCTCGTTCGATCGGACGGTATTTTGGGTGGATTGCCCCAAGCCGGCTTTGCGCCCTTCGCTTGAGGTGCTCGCCGACATGATCTTCGAGTCGTCGATCCGGCCTGATGAGCTCCAGCGCGAGATGGACGTGATCCGGCGCGAGTTCGAAATGGGTTACGATGACCCCGACCGGATGCTGAGCCAGTTGACGTTCGCCACCGCTTATCAGCGGCACCCTTGCCGGTATCCGGTCATCGGCGTTCGCGAGGTCTTCGATCGGCTGGATCACGCGGCGGTCCTCGACTACTACCGGAGCCGGTACGTGCCCAACAACCTCTTCGTCGTGGTCGCCGGCGACTTCGAGCCGGAAACGGTCCGCGAAGAAGTCTCGCGGGTCTTCGGTTCGGTTCCGCCCGGGCCGCTCGGCAGTGAGGTGCTGCCCGACGAACCTCGCCAACAAGGCCGGCGCACGGGCGTGCGGGTGTTCGACTCCGAAGTCTCCTACTTCAGCCTCGCCTTCCACGTCCCGCCCCTCTTCAGTCCGGACATGCCGGCTTTGGACGTCTCATCCGTCATTTTGGGTGGGGGTGCCAGCTCGGTGCTTTACAAACTGCTGAGGGAAGAGCGGGGTTCCGTTTACGGGGTCGGCGCCTTCAGCTACACCCCCGCCTTCTCGGGGTTGTTGACCGTGTCCGGCACGTGTCCGGAGAAATCGTTGGACGGTTTGGCGGAAGAGACTTTGACGGCGATCCACGCTTGGCGCCGCGACGGCGTCCGCGACGAGGCTTTGGCCAAAGCCAAGCGGGTGATCGCGGTTGGCGCGGTAGAACAGCTCCAGACCGTGCGCGGCGTGGCGACCGACGTCGGCCTGAACTGGTTGTACACCCGCAACGTCGACTACAGCCAACGCTACCTCCGCAAAGTGCAGGAAGTGACGGTGTCGGACGTCGCCGCGGTCTGCGACCGGTACTTGCAGGACGAAAACGTCTCCTTCACCAGCCTGCGTTCACACGTCCCCGCACGGGTCCTTTCGAAGAAAGCGGCGGCGCGTCGGGAACCTGAGTTGGTCGAATTGGGGCCGGGCCGGCGCGTCGTCCTCATCCCAGATGCCCGTCTTCCGCTGCTCCACGCCTCGGCGGTTTTCCGCGGGGGCGTCGCGGGCGAGCTACCCGGGCAAGGTGGCGCCGCCCGCCTGCATTCCCAATGCGTGGTGCGGGCCACCCACCGGCGTTCCCCGAACGATCTGGCGGAGGAGGTGGAGGCGCTGGGCGGATCATTGTCGGGCGATTCCGGGTACAACAGTTTTCGCGTCGCCATCAGCACGTTGAGCCTCGATGCCGAACGCTTGGTCGACATCCTGTGCGACGTGCTCGCCGCACCCACCTTTCCGCCCGAGGTCGTGGAGCGTGAGCGCGAGAGCCAACTGGCGGCGCTGCGCGCCGAAGAGGCCCAGCCGCAAGTCGTGGCGCGCAACCTCTTGCGGCACGCCGCCTATGGCGCCCACCCGTACGGGAAAGACGTGTTAGGCGGGCGCGAGAGTCTCGTGGAGCTTGGGGGTGAGGCCCTGGCCGCGACCCATCGCCGGTCGGTGACCGACGGCGAGGGCGTGTTGGTGTGCAACGGCCAATTCGATCGCGATCGGCTGCTGGAGACGCTGCAACGGCAGATGCCGATGCCTGCCGCCCCACCGCTTCCGCCGCCGGCCATGCCGCCGCTCGAAACGCTCGAAACGCGGCGCATCGTCCATCACGACCAGCGTAACCAAGCCATCGTGGCGATCGGGTTTTTGGCATGCTCGCTCTTCAGCCCGGACCGCGCGGCGCTGGAGCTGTTGGATGAGGCCACCGGGGATTCCAGTTCGCGCCTTTTCATCCGGATCCGTGAACAACTCGGGTTGGCGTACTCGGTCGGCACCTCGATTTCGCTCGGGCTCGCCCCCGGGTTGCTGAACGTCTATGCGGCGACGAGTCCCAAGACCGTGGACGAGGTGGCCGCGCTCTGTCACGAAGAGATGTCGCGCCTGGGTGAAGGCGGCTTGACGCCGGAAGAGTTCGAACGGGCGAAGACGCGTCTGCTGGCCCAGTACGCCTTTCAAAAACAGAGCCTCGACGGCTACGCGCACGCGGTCGCTTTGAACGTGCTTTACGGCCTGGGGTTGCGTTACCACGACGAACGACGGGCCGCGCTGCAGGCGCTGGACCTGCGGATGGTCCAAGAGGTCTGTCGCAAATATTTGATGCAGAAACCGTCGGTCACGGTCATTGTGAAACCGTAGCCTTCAACCTATGGCAGAATACCAGCACACGCCTACGTCCGCGGGCGAAACGACCCAGCGTTTTATCGAGTTCGTCCTGATGCACGCGCAGAACGCGGCGTTCATGCTGGGGCAGATCCCTCACCCGCAGACCGGCAAACCGGAAGTCAACCTCGACATGGCCCAACTGCTCATCGACCAACTGGCGATGATTGCAGAAAAGACGGCCGGCAACCTGAACTCGGACGAGCAACGCATCCTGCACGGCACCCTTTCCCAGCTGCAGATGGCGTTCGTGGAAGCCGTCCGGGAATCGGAACGCGACGGGTTGGCGGAGGATGAAGAGGCGGCGCTGGTACCGTCAGCCCCCGTGACCTACCCAATGGCCGCGGCCCCGGCGGCCGTCACCCCGCCGCACCCCACGGCTGACCCGGAACCAAAAAAGGCGGACGAGGGCGCACCCGAGCCGGGCAGTCGCAAGAAGTTCGTCAAGAGTTACGGCTCCTAAATGTCGGGGTGACGTCCGGGCGCACCGGCGCCGCCCTGGGCGGCTCGCGCGCCTGCCGGAGCCGGCGGGCGAGGGAACCCAGGTGGGTATCGCGCGGACTCCTTTGGCATGCAAAAGATCTGCACGGTGGGTTCCGTCCGGTTGGGGGCGAAGGCGCTGGCGTTCATCTTGGGTCCTTGCGTCATCGAGTCCGAAGGGCTGGTGCGAAATCTTGCGCGAGACCTCGACGGGCTCTGCCGTGAACTCGACGTGCCTTTCGTATTCAAAGCGTCCTACGACAAAGCAAACCGGACGTCCGGTCGCGCGTTCCGTGGCGTCGGGCTGGCGGCCGGGGTGGAACTGTTAGCAGACGTCGGGCGTGCCCTGGATCGGCCCGTGACCACGGACGTGCACACCGCGGAAGAGGCGCGCGTGGCCGGCCGGTACGTCGACCTGTTGCAGATCCCCGCGTTCCTCTGCCGCCAAACCGACCTTTTGCGTGCGGCTGCCGAGACGGGCCGCCCGGTCAACGTCAAAAAAGGGCAGTTCCTCGCGCCCTGGGATGTCGCCCAGATCGCGGCCAAGCTCGACGGCTTCGGCTGCCAAAACTATTGCTTTACGGAGCGCGGCACCACCTTCGGCTACGGCAATCTGGTGGCCGACATGCGCTCGCTACCCTGGATTCGTGGTCTTGGCTACCCGATCATTTTTGACGCCACCCATTCGGTCCAGCGCCCCGGTGGGGCGGGGGACCGGAGCGGGGGTGATGGTGAGCTTGCCCCTGCCTTGGCCCGGGCGGCCGTTGCCGCAGGTTGTGATGGCGTCTTCCTGGAGACCCATTACGAGCCTTCCGCGGCGCTGTCCGATGGACCCAACCAAGTGCCATTCGCAGACTTGCCCAAACTGTTGCGCCAATTGAAGGTCATCCATGAGGTCGTCGCTTAAGATCAGCAGCTTCGTCCTGACGGCGGCGGGCGTCGCGGCGGGGCTTTGCGCGCAATACGCGACGCCGGCCCGCAAACTGGATCTGCCGGTCCCGGTCGGCCACGAAGTCAAGGGCTTGCGGGTGCCGTTGCGCACCAGCGAAGGCAAAATGGACCTGCAGCTCGACGTGGAGAGCGCCACTCGCCTGGACGGCCAAAACGTGAAGATGAACACGGTCGCGATCCAAACTTTCAACCAAGACACGGCGAAACCCGAGTTTAAGATCGACCTGAAGACTTCAGTGATGAACCTGGACAACAACGTCATTCGCAGCGACGAACCGATCGTGGTGACCCGAAGCGACTTTCAGCTCACGGGCGACGGCATGGAGTTCAATTCCAAGACGCGCGAAGGGCGGGTGACGGGGAACGTGCGCATGTTGATCTTCAACCGGGGCGAACTCGACCGCAAACCCGCGAAAGAAGGGTCGGAGGAGGTGCAGGGCGCGCCGTGAGAACCGTCGTCATCGCGACAACCTTCCTTGCCTTTCTTTTCAGTGGCGCGTCGGCGCAAACCTCCTCGGCGCCTGGACGGGGCCGCCGTGCGGCCAATCCTCCGGGCGGGACCGCTGGGGCTACGCCAAAGGCGCCTAAAAAGAACAATGACCCGTTCGGGCCGGACAATGAGTCCAAGGGACCGACCGAGATCACGGCCAAGGACGCCGCGCAATTCGACGTGGGCGGCCGCACCGCGGTTTTTACCGGCATGGTGAAGGTCATCGATCCGCAATTCACGATGACCGCCGACAAGCTGACCGTGCACCTAAACCGGGAGGAGGACGGGGGCGGGTTGGACAACGCGGAGGCCGAAGGACACGTCTTAATTGTGCACCTCAACCAACCGCGACCGGCTCCGCCCGGACCCGCGGGCAGCCCAGCCACCGGCGCCTCGGCGGCCGCCGCGCCAAATCCGGCCGCGACTCCGGGTCCACCCGTGCGGTCGACCGGCAAGGGCGAACGTGCATTGTACGAGGCCAAGGACGGCTCGGTCACACTGCTCGGCTGGCCGGAAGTGACGCAGGGTTTGAACACCCACATCTCCATGGAGGCAGGCGTGAAGATGGTCATCTACCGGGACGGACGCATGAAGACGTACGGCAGTACCCGCACCGTCATCCAAGACAAAACGGAGACCACCAGCAAGTCCCAGACGAATGTCACCCCTTGATCTACAAGCGACCGCGCCGCCGATCGTCGGCGCAGGCCCGCCGGTTGACCGGCGCGGCCTGCGCCCCGAAAAGCGGGTCAAGATCTACGGCGGCCGCGCCGTGGTCAACGGCGTCGACATCCACGTGAACGCGGGTGAGGTCGTCGGTCTGCTGGGGCCAAACGGGGCGGGCAAAACCACGACCTTTTATCTGATCGTCGGCTTGGTCCGGCCAAACGGTGGGCGCGTGCTGTTTCAGGGTAAGGATGTGACCCGCCTGCCGATGCACCGGCGCGCGCGCATGGGTATGGGGTACTTGCCCCAGGAGGAATCGATCTTCCGCAAGCTGACCGTCGAGCAGAACATCATGGCCATCTTGGAGACGATGCCGATGAAGCGCAAAGCGCGGCAGCGGCGTTGCGATGAGTTGTTGCGGCAGTTCGGCATCGAAGCCTTGGCGCGTAACCAAGCCCTCACCCTGAGCGGCGGCGAGAAACGGCGTTTGACCATTGCGCGATCGCTGGTGACCAACCCGCGACTGATCATGCTCGACGAACCGTTCAGCGGCGTTGACCCGATCGCGGTTGGAGAAATTCAACAGCACATTTCGGCGCTAAAACAATCAGGTTTGGCGATTCTTATCACTGACCATAACGTTCGGGAAACATTAGAGATTGTCGACCGCGCGTATTTGATCTATGACGGAAGGGTAGAGAGCCACGGTTCGCGGGATTTTCTGATTGAAGATCCCATCAGCCGCCAACTCTACCTGGGGGAACGTTTCCGAATGTGAGGGGTCACCCGACCAGAATCACTGTCCAAGCGGAGTCTAGCGATTCACGCGCTGACTGGCTCAGCCGCCTCCCTCATCCCCCCGCGTTATCCGTACCCAACCTGGCGCCACCGTTGCGCCCGGGTTGGTTGTCTCCGTTCCGATTCGAAGAGGACCCCGTATGCAGATCCAAAACGCGAACCCTCCCATCCAAGTGACTGGACGGCACGTCAGCGTCACCGAAGCGATGAAGGAATACTGCCGCCGCAAGGTGGCGTCGTTGCACCTCGATTACCCGAAAATCATCGAGGCGCAGGTGATCTTGGACGTCCAGAAGTATCGTCACGTGGCAGAGATCGTCCTGCACTGCGGCAATCGCATCACCATCGAAGCGAGTTCGACAAGTTCAGACATGTACGCGTCGGTGGACGGGGTGGTCGATCGGGTGGCCCGCCAGATGCGCAAGCACAAAACCAGGTTTCTGCAGACTCATCGCCCGCGCAAAAACGGTTTGCGCTCTGCAGAGAAGGTGACGGCACGCTGGCAGTGGATCGAACCCGAGCAGCCCGCCCAAGAGGAAGGCCGGGTCAACGAAGAGGCGGCGGCGGTGCCTGAAGACGGTACCACCGAGGCAACCCGGGTCGTGCACACCGAGAAGTACCCGGTCAAACCGATGTACTTGGATGAAGCGGTTTTGCAGATGGAAAGGTCCGCCCGACAGTTCCTGGTCTTTCTAAACGCAAAGAGCGATCGCGTAAATGTGCTCTACCGGCGCAAGAGCGGGGACTTTGGCGTGATCGAGCCGACGTTCGCCAAGTGACGTGTCGCGGCCGCGAGGCAGGCCGTGGGGGCGGCCGGGCGCGGGGCGGCCCCCCCGGCCCCGCCCCCCCCCCCCCGCGCCCC
>CAXUNV010000224.1:0-7507 GCA_964252355.1 uncultured Chthoniobacterales bacterium
GTACGCTTCCCACTATGTGCCGGGAATGACCGCGACCGTGTCAGGCGGGTATGCCATGGCCCCACCGCGGGCGCCGGCGACCGTGCGCGACGCCATTGACGCCGGCAACCGTATCGCGGCCCAGCCTTACCTTTACGGCGGAGGGCATGCCAGGATTGACGACCGTGGTTACGACTGCTCGGGTGCGGTCTCGTACGTGCTGCACGCCGTTGGCCGGCTCACGCGCCCGGCACCCTCATCTGCGTTCCGCCATTACGGCGAGCGCGGACCCGGCCGCTGGGTGACCATCTACGCCCGCCACGGACACGTCTTCTTGGTGATCGCCGGGCTGCGCTTCGACACCGGTTACGGCGACGGCGCCCACGGTCCGCGCTGGCTGACGCGCGGCCGGCCGGCCGCCGGGTACGTGCTGCGACACCCGAGGGGGCTTTGAAAGGAGATTTGGCGTTTCACGTTTGCCGTTCGCCGTAGACGGGGTGCGCTGGGTGGGTGAGTCGTCCGACCGTGGACGCTTGCCAAAATGCACCGGAACCGGTGGCGGATCGAGCCGCGTGCGGACTACGAACGCCAAACGTCAAACCGGAACCGCAAACGCTGAACTCAGAGCGGGTGTGCCCTCAAGCCAACGGCTGATCCCCGGCGCTGGGCGCGGGCTGCGCCTGGAAAGCGCCCAAGATGGCCTGACCGATGGGGCTGCCCAAGCCGCTCGCCGCGTCCCAGCCGGGGCCGGCGGCGAATGCCCCGTTGTTTCCCTCGGTGATGTCGCGGAAGGCTTGACCGTTCGCGTAAAGGACGGGGTGCACAAACCCTGCCCGGGCGCGGTTGGCCGCCCGGAGCGCTTCGTTGATCCGCGCGAAGAGGCCGGCGTAGAGCGGGGCGACGGCGCTGGTGCCCCCGGTCACCGCCGACTCGCCGTCGATGAGCACGTTGTACCCCGTGACCGGGTCGGCGTCGGCCGCCACGTCCGGTACGCCCCGCCCGCCTTGGCCGGCGTTTTGCGGCGGCGGCACCTGCGCGTTCTTTTGGTAATCGGGCAGCGGGAAAAAATCGCTGACACCGCCGCCGGTGGCGCCGTTGCCCGTGGCCTGCTCGTTCCAAACCGTCTCGGAACTGACGCCACCGTCGGCGGTCAGCGTCAGGGTGGTGCCGCCGCACGCCACCGCATACGGGCTTGAGCAGGGGAAGTCGACGTGGTTACGGCCGTCGGTTTGACCGTCCGCCGAGCCGCTGTCGCCCGACGCCACAAAGACCGTTTTGCCCAAGGCGGCGGCGTCTTGGAACTGGCCGTCGATGCTGGTTCGGGCAGTCTCGGGATAGCCCTCCTCGGCTTGGCCCCAGCTGATCGAGACGAGCGTCACGTCCGCGTCGTGGACGGCTTGACTGATGGCGTTGATGAATCCCTGGCTGGTGTTTGGCGCAAAGAAGACCTTGATCTTGGCGCCGGGCGCAACCGCACCCACCACCTCGACGTCCAGTTCAACCTCGCCGTCCGCGCTGTTCGGATCGCCGGACGGCGAATTCTTGCCACCGTTGACCGAGACGTCCGTGACCGTGGGCGGGGTGATGCCGAGTCGGGAAAAGTAGGCCTGCAGGTCGGCCGGCCGATAACCGCCGCCAAGCTCGACGATGCCGACGGTTTCGCCCGCACCGGTGACGCCGGTCGGGAATTGGTACGCCTTGACCAATTGGGGTGGGTCGTACGACGTCTGCTGGGCCGCCCGGGGCGCCACGGCTTTGCCCGGGGAGCGAAGTCGGAAATGCGCTTTGGCCTGCGGCCGGAGGTCGAACCCAAAAACCCCGGTGACCGCTTCGCCCAACTCCGGGGGCACGTAGATCACGCCTTGGCGGGCGCGGAACACCTCCCCGTGCGCTTCGTAGCAACGGAGGTCGGCGCGGAACGCACCAGTCAGTGCCGCCACGGTGCCGCGCAACTCGACCAGGCGGCGGGCCTTGTCGACCTGCGTCACTTGCAAGCCGTGGGCAGCGGCGAACCGTTCAACGGCTGCCACGTCCGTGTCATGGGCCCCATACCGTTGCGCGAACCCCTCCGCGGGCAAGGGCCCCTCGACCGCCTGCACGTGGGCGGGCTGGTCAAGCCGGCGCAGCAGTTCTTCCCTGTGGCGACGCCGCAAGTAAACGCTCACGGTGATCTCCTCCTCGGGTGACGGGGCGCCGACCCGTCGCGCATCGGCTGGCGGACGGCGTTCGCTTCCGGGCAACGGGACGTAGTTCGATTCTGCTGGCATCAGGTGACGGGGTGTAGGGTTGGCGACGGCCGCACGCAGCGGTTTCCGTCGGGTTGGGTTAACCAGTGGGAGGGCCTCCCGAAGCCGTCAACGGCGCCGGAGAAGCATCGCCACGCGTTCGGCCGCCTTGAATCCGGCCGGGTGATATACCAGGCGGTAGGTCCAAGGGGCCCGGGCCGGCTCTAAGCGAATCAGCCCACGTCGCCGGCACTTTTGGTGCAAGCGAGCGGCAGCCTGCAGATCTTGGGTCGCCAGATCGCGCGCCATTTGGAAACAGAGCTCGCCACCGGCCCGCTCGCGGCCCGGGGTCAGTGCGCCTTGTTCATGGAGCCAGCGGGTGAACTCGACCATCAGATCGCCCATTTGACCGAACAGTTGCGTCTTGTTCCGATTGCTGATGGTCTGGTCCGACCAGCTTCGCCAGACCGCGCCGGGCTCCCCGCAAACTTCGTAGCGGAATCCGTTCCGGAAGGCGCGGAAGTGGAGTTCGGTGTCCTGATTGCGCCGGAGGCGCTCGTCCCAGCCGCCGATGCGGCGCAACGCCGCCGTGCGCCAGAGGCAGGCGCCCGTCTGCGGCATGTTCCACCTCAGCCAACGCTCGTAAAGGTCGGCGCCTGGGGCCAGCGGCACGGTCTGAGACTCCAACCGCACGCCGTCGCGCCAGGTTTCGCGGATCGTGGCGCTGCACAAGACGTCGCGCTCGGCCAAATTGGTGCAATTGCCAAGCTGCGTCGCGATTTTTTCCGGTTTGAGGTAATCGTCCGCGTCCAGGTACTGCAGCCACTCGCCCCGCGACAGCTCCAGGATGCGGTTGCGCGCCGCGTTGCCGCCCCGGTTCGGCTGGTATTCGTAACGGATCCGCGTGCCGAAACGGGCACAGACCTGCGCAGTGTCGTCGGTCGAACCGTCATCGACCACGATGACCTCTTTGTCAGGCCAAGTTTGCTCCAGGGCCGACTCGATCGCCTCGGCCAACCAACGTTCGCTGTTGTACGCGGGTATCCCAATGGAAACTTCCATGATGCCTCCCCAAACCGCCGCGGACACTACTACGCAATGCGACGATGAGCGCAAGGCCGGAATGGTGTTCCGCGCACGCGCGGTGCCCGGTGCGCGCGCGAAGGTGGGGGACTTGCATGAATCTGTTCGTGGCCGCGAAGGCCGCCTACCCTGAACCGGCGGACGGCGTTCCCGTCTTCCTTTTCCACCGCGTGAACCCGTTGCCCCCGGCCGCCAACTGGCCGGTCCTGTACGTCAGCCCGGAGGCGTTCCGCGCCCTGGTCCGCGGCTTGGCCGAGAATGGGGTGGTTGGGCTCGGGTTAGATCAGGCTCTCGCCGCGGCCTCAACAAAAGCCGGCACGGTCTGCGCGATCACCTTCGACGACGGCTTTCGCAGCGTGCTCGAACACGCCGGCCCGGTCCTTGCCGAAGCCGGCTTCGTTGCGATCAACTACTTGGTCGCCAACCGGCTGGGCAGGAGCAACGAATGGGATCTCGGCGTCGACCACACCCCGGAGTCCCTCATGGACCGGTGCGAAGTCGAAGACTGGTTGGGCATGGGGCACGAGATCGGGGCGCACACCTTGACCCACCCCCACCTGGACCAAATCTCGCTCGAGGAGGCCCGTGAGGAGGTCGGCGCAAGCAAGCGCAAGCTGGAAGATCTGTTCGGGCGCGAAGTACGGCACTTCGCCTATCCCTGGGGGGAGCGCAACGCCGCGGTCGTCGAGATGGTGCAGGCGGCCGGGTACGTGACCGCCTGCACCACTGAGCCGGGCATGTGCGGCGCAGAGGCAGAACGTTTCAACCTACCTCGATTCTACGTGGACGATCGTGAGGCAGGCCGACCCGAGCCGTTTAGCGCGGGCCAAACCCGTGCAGCAGGCGGGGACGGTACGTGACCGTGGTGCGTTCCGGTGCGGCCACGCGCAGGTAAAACGTCCGTTTCTCCCCCTGACGCAAACCGTCGTCCTGAACGGTGACATATGGACTGGCGCCGCCGGCCGTGGTTGCGCCATCGGCGTTGGCCAGGGTGGCCGTAGGCGTCAACTCGTCCAGGGCCAGCGACAGCGGGCCCGAGATGGTTTCGGCGCCGACGTTGGTCACCGCGACCGTGCCGACGTACAGGCCGGAGTCTTCGTCGTAACGCAGCGCGCCGGTTTCCATCCTCGTGGCCGGAGCCACCGCCGCGGCGGCAGGCGCGGCCCCGGTGGCATTCAGCAGGCCGAAGACGCCGACGGACCGGGTCGTGCCGACGAAGACCTTCCCATTCGCCACCGTTGGCACAATGAATTTGTTGCCGGCGCCGAACGAGTCGCGCCCTGGGTTGGCCGCGCTGGTGTAAAGCTCGTGCGTGAGATCCGCGGCGTCGTAGGCGTGCAGCACGGCGTTTGACGCGTTTTCATGCGCCCACACGATGCCTCGGCTGTTGCCGTACGAGGAGATGCTGGGGGTGGTGCCGGGATAGCCGAACGACGCGGCCGTGACGGAGGTCGGGGTCGCCACCAGCCGGGCGTTTTGGAACGCGAAGCGGCGCAGGGGCGTGCCCACGGGTCCGTAATAGAGACCGCCGTTGAAATAGGCTGGAGCGCCGAATGAAGGACCCTGCAAGGCGTTCGGCACCTCTTGGTAAAGGTTCGAGTTGTTGGCCGAGGAAAGGTTGATCTTTCCTAAGCGCGTGCGGTCTACGATGTAGATTTTGCCGTCTTTGCCCGCACCCACGGCCAACCAGCGGGTGCGACCTTGCGCATCGGTGGCTTTCGGGAAGAGCAGCACACCGCCGGAACCAAGGTCCTCGTCCTTCGCCGCCTGCTGAGCTTGGTCGTAGGGCGTGAAGTAGTCGAGCACCCGTACCCCGCCCTGGGTCGAGAGTTTGAGGAAAGCATCACCGTAATCGCCCGTCCGTGGGAAGCCGTTCACGAGGTTGGTGTCAAACGGACCGTTGGAGTCGAGCATGTAGACGAAACCGGCGCCGTCGGCCGCCGGTGCCGCGCCGCTGTTCCAAAACGCGTTGCCAGAGCCGTCCTCAAGAAACGAGCTGGACGGCACGCCGTTGGGATCCACGTTCAAGATCGACGTTTGGGCGAGCGTGTTCTTGTCGTAGACGATGATCCAGCCGGTGTAAGGCGCGAAGTCGCAATGCGATGACCAGCTGGTGATGACCGAGTTTCTGACGAGGGCAAGCCCCGGCCGTTCCTTGTACTGGGCCGGGTTAAAGATGACGCGGCCGGCACCGTTGTTGCCGGGCCCGGTGCCCGGATAATCGGCGGCAATGTTGACGGGGCTGCCGGACCGTTCCGCGCCCGTCGCGAGGTCCAGCACGTGCAATCGTTGGTGGTAGATAGGGTTGCCCGACGACTTGCTCATCGCCACCACAAAGATGCGTCCCGTGCCATTGTTGAGACGCTCGATCACGGGCGTCGCCGTGACGCCGATCTCCGGCGTGACTTGGCTGCACCCTCGGTCGTCTGACGGCGTCTCCGACGCGAGCAGCAGCGAGCGCTGCCACCGCACCGCGCCGGTGTCGGCGTCGAAGGCGTAGACGGTGTCGTGTTCGGTCGCCACGATCAGCAGATTGCTGCGCGCTCCGTTCGGGCCAACGGTCACCGCGCCCGCGTACAACGGTTGCGCGTCGACCTTTCCGTCGGTCGCCAAGTTGAAGCGTAGCCCAAAGGTGGCGTTGGACACGCTGTCCGGCGAAAGGGCGAGCTCGCCGGCGTCCAGACCGCTTCGGTGGATGTCGTTGTGGTAGGTGAGCACGTCTTGGCCGAGGAGGGGCGAAGTCGTGGCGAGCGCGAGCGTCAGCAGGCGAGCAGCCGGTCGGCAGGGTAAGGTCATTCGGAGCATAAGGTCCTCTGCGGGGATTAGGGTTTGCGGAAGTTGGGCTCGCCGTTCGGCGCGCCCATGCATCCCTTTAATTCGGCGCGGTTTTTAAACAATCCATAGCTGGTTCATAAAATCGCGATTTTATTTTAAGCCCTTGATCCAGCAAGGGACCACCGGGCACGAAACATGACGCCTTGCTGGTCGCCAAGCCTCCGGGTGGGCGTTGCACCCCGTCGCGGTGCGCCGTCGCAGATTGCCGCCCGTAGACCGCGACGCCACCGAAACGGGCAAGCCAACATGGTGAAGGTGGTGCCCACCTCCCGCAGGTAGCGAGGACGGTTCTTTCAATGGACGGAACACCGACCCCAGTTCCCCGCCGGGTCTTCGCCCCACCTCAGGCACCTTGCGCGCCTTCCCGCCGGTTGGCGCCGGCGGGAAGAAACGTTTCAGGCCAAGCGACCCTTAGGGACGATCAACGGAATTCGAACGCGCCCGCATCGTTACGCACGTTGAACACTACCCCGCTCAGGTCCGCCATCCGCCCGAGGTTCGTGCCAAGGTTGATGGCCGGGGACCCGGCCCGGAGTGTGTAATCCGCGTTGAGCAACGGATCGCCGATTCGGGAATTTCGGTCGTAACCCAGCGCTTGCCAGTCCGCGAAACGCTTGCTGGCCCCTGCGTACCCACGGACCAGCCAGCCTTGCGAGCCCAACTGGTAGAGGTTGCCCGAAAACGACAACCGGTCCGCCTGCACCAGCCGATCCAGGATGGTGAGATCACTGGACGGCGCGACGAGCACGATGTTGTTGCGGAAGGTGAGCGAGAGCGGACCCGAGCGGACTGACGGTGAAAATTTGCCGCCGACCGGCGTCGGGTTGTTTCGCAGGTCGAGCGTGCAGCCTTGCACCGTGACCACCCCGGCAAGGTTCGAAGGGCCGTGGCTTAGGTAGTCGACGTTGGAGACGATGAGGCTATTTTGCACCGTGCCGCCATTGTTGATCGCGCACCAATCTTGGATCCTGCAGCGGTCGACGCTCACGTTGGGACTGTTGAAGTTCGGGCTCCGCAGCGAGGAGTCGCGGATCAACAGGGCGCCGCTGGCGACCGTGTTTTGATCGTCCAAGGTGCCGGCTTGCCAGTCGCAGTTCAGGATCTGCAGCGATTTGAGGGCGGCGCGCGGCCCGTGGGTGATGAATTCGGGATAGGGCCCCTTCGCGCCGTCGGTTGATCCGATCAGGCCCGCGTTGTGGACCGTGCTGCACCCTTGGTAGATGTGCGTGTTGTCGGAGCCCGCATCCATGTACGACACAAACGGGCTTTGCCCACCCAACCCGACGTACGGGCTGCCTTGCTCGCAACTCACCCCGCTGACGAGGATCGTTGCGCCGACGGTGCTGGCGGTGAACCCGAGGCCGTGTTTGGAGCTGTACCGGAAC
>CAXUNV010000225.1:0-7505 GCA_964252355.1 uncultured Chthoniobacterales bacterium
CCCCCAGGTGGCTGATCATCGCGAAGGTGCCCTCGCGCACCCGGCCGCGGTGAATGTTCCCCTCCCGCCCGCGCATCGGCCCGAGCCGTGAACCGAGGTAGGTCCGGACGGTGTCGAAGAGCGGCTCGCCAAAAGCCAGCCGGCCCGCCTGATCCCGGATGACCGGGCCGAAAAGGTCTCCCGGACGAAGGCCCATCCCCATCGCCACGCTCACCGCCTCTTGCCCTTTGCCAATGTAGACGCCCCCCGCCCCCTTCCCGGCGCGCCAGAGATTTGCGACTTTCTCCTCCACCGTCCTCGCCAAAACCATCCAGTTAAACGCCTGGACAAACTGTTCCTCAAAACCCGGAGGAGCGGCATCCCTCGCCGGCTGCTTGAGGGTGTTCAACATGAGGGGGATTATCAGCCGATTCGGCCGGCATGCAAGGCTTTGCGCCCGCCCGGCGGACCCCCGGCTCGGGGGTCAAAACCGCACCGAAACTCCCCCGTAGAAGACGCGGCCCAACGCCGGGTAGCCATACACCTCGGCGTACTTTTCGCCCAACAGGTTCTCGATGCGGCCCGTCAGCGTGACGTGCTGCCAGACGTGCCATTCGGCCGAGAGGCGGACGGTCACGTAGTCTTCCACGTCAAAGTTCACCGGCTGGAAATCGGCGTCATAGCGCCGCTCTTCCCGCGCGTTGACCCCTTGCACCTCGACCGTCGCCGTCCAACGGTCCGGCACGGTGTACGAGGCCGAAACGTAGTAGGCGTTGCGCGGGCGTCGGATCAGTCGCGCGCCCACCGGTTGGTTAGCGTCGAGGGACCCGGTGTTTCGCGAATCCAAGTAAGTGTAATTGGCCGTCAACGTGACACCCTCCAGCGGCACCCAAACGGCGAACGCCTCGATTCCCTGGTTGCGCGCCGAACCGAGGTTCACCTCAGTGAAATCTGGGTTGAAACCAATCTCGCGCGTGGTGGTTTCATGAAACCAGTTCAGCCCGGCGCGGAACCGGCCGTCCGGAGTGCCCTGTTCCATCCCGACCTCGTAAAATCGTTCCCGGTCGGGACGTAAATCCGGGTTGTTGCCGAAGATGACATCCTGGCTGCTGGGCGGGGTGAAGCCGGTGCCGTAGCTGGCGCGCAGGATCGTCCCGGTGAGCGCCAGTCGGTAGTTGGCCGCCACTCGGTAAGTGGCTTTGCTGCCGTAATCGCGAAAAGCGTCGTACCGGCCGTTGAGGTAAACGTCCAAGTCTCGCCCGAGCGCCGCTTTCAGCTGGGCGAAGCCGGCCACGTTTTCCGTCTTGTCACGGATCAGGCGGGCACCGGCCAGGATCTCGGGCCGTTCTTGGTAAACGTTCGTGTGCGCGTAGTAAAACCCGGACGTCAATGCCAGGAAATGCCCCGGCGTGAGAACGTTCTGGTATTCTAACTGCGTCCGTCGGAAAATCCCGCGGGTTGGACCGGTGAACCCGTCCTCGTTAGGGTTGTTGATTTGGCGTTCCTGGTCGTAGGAAACGTAGAAGCTGTGCCGCCACCAATCTGCCGGCGCCCATTCCGCATGGGGGGCGAGTTGGAAGCTTTCCGTGCGCAGGTTATCGTACGGCCTGGGATCAAAGATCGTGTTGGGCGAGCCGGCGTCGGCGTAGCGGTACGCGGCCAACAAGCCCAAGCGCAGGCCGGGCGCAGCGTTCACGCCGGCATCGCCCAGAAAAGAAGTGTTCCGGTATGCGTTGTTTTGCCGGGCGTTGTCGCTGTCGAAACGGCTCGCCCCGACGGCAAAATCGACCGCTCCCAGGCGTCCGGCGCCAGACCCGGTTTCGCGGTAGGAGTCGTACGATCCTCCCTCAAACCCGACGGAGCCTTCGGTGGGCGTGGTGCCCCGTTTGGTGATGAGGTTGATGACCCCGCCGGACGCTCGCCCGCCGTAGACGGCACTTTGGGAGCCGCGCACGACTTCGATACGTTCCAAGTCGTCGGTGGTCAGGTCGGCGAAGTTGAAAGCACCCGACAAACTCTGGTTGATGGGGATGCCGTTGAGCAGCACGGCCGTCTGGTCGCTGCGGTTGCCCCGGATGAACACGGAGGTGAGTTGGCCGGCCGTCCCGGTTTGCGTTACGGTCAACCCGGGCACGGTGCGCAGCGCTTCCGTGGCGAAGCGGTACTGCCGTTGGGCGATCTCCTCGCCCGAGATCACCGTCGTCGAAGAGGGGGACCGTTCCAGGGGCGTCACCTCGCGGGTAGCCGTCACCGTGACGGTTGGCAGGTCGCCCTCAAGGTCGGACGAAGCTCCCGAAACGCCGCCCGAGACAAGGTCCGCGGCCGGGGTCTGGCCAAAACCGGTTGCGGCCGCGCCAAGGTACGTTAAGGCGCCCAGGCACGCCATTCTTACGTTGATCATAACAGGTCTTCCAGATGTTACGCTAGAGCCGACCTGTCGTGGACGACGGGCGCGCTCATTCTTCTTTTTGCGAAGAAGATTTGTCGCCGCCGGCCCACCCGGACCCGCGGCGAATGAGTGCGCGACGGTTGAATGTTCTGACTTCTGGCTTTCGCCCGGACCTCGGCCGTTGCCGGCCCAGCGTTCCGGGTCACCTCCTTCCCGCCTTCACCCCCGGACGATGGGGATTGGCCTTGGGAATTCGCATCCAGTGACAGCAGCGCAACTGTTCCCGATTCTCACTGGATTCCTCACCCGTCGCGCAACCACCAGGGGCCGACCGGGCGGCCATGGCCGCCGAACTCGACCCCCGCGGACGCCACCGCGCCGGCACTACCGTCGCCGCCGCCGCCCGTCCGCTGTCCAAATCGCAAAGAACCGCGCCGAACCTGCCCGCCCGCCGTACGGGGCGCAACCCCGAACCGTCAAAAAACCAGGGGCGCGCCAGGGCGGGTCGCTTTGCCGTCCCCCCAGTTTGCGAGACGAAATGAAGCCGTTTATACTCTGCGGAGCGGATTGACTCAGAAGTACGACATGAACGACGACAGCGCCCCTGGCTTTGGCGGATTCGGCTCGGATCCCACCTCACCGCTACACACCATCGAAAGGCTCATCGCCAGCCTGCCCCCAGGGAATCCCCTGCGCGGCGAGCTCATCGAGCTGCGCATGGGTGTTTCAGAGCAGGAGGAGATGATCGCCGAAGCGCGGCAAACCATCGAAAAGCTCGACGAGGTGATCAAAAAGGTCACTTCGCCGGCCAACCGCATCGGCACCTTTCTCGGCAGCCCGAACAAAGAGACTGCGCAGATCGTCGTGGGGGGGTCTGATTACTATTGCAACGCCGACCCGCGCATCAATCTGGCCAAGCTGAAAAGGGGTACGCGCGTGCTCGTCAACGAAGCCTACGTGATCGTCGGCGACCTTGGCTACGATGGCAGTGGGCCGGTGACCAAGGTCACGGAGGTGTTGGCCGGAGACCGTCTGCGGGTCGGGACCGAGCACGGCGCGCAATCCGTCGTGCTGCAGCGTGCGCAAGATCTCGTCAAGGCCAACGTCAAAGTCGGCGACGAAGTCCGCGTCGATCCCAACTACCGCGTGGCGATCGAAGTCCTCAGCCAAGCCAACACCCAGGAGTATTATCTGGAGACCGTGCCAGACATGCCTTGGGAAAAGGTCGGCGGCCAGGAGCAGGCGCTCTCGGCGATCCGTGACGCCATCGAGTTGCCGTTGCTGCACGCGGAACTTTTCGCACGGTACCAACACCAGACGCCCAAAGGGTTCTTGCTCTACGGACCACCTGGGTGCGGCAAGACCCTCATCGGCAAAGCCACGGCCTATAATCTTACCCGGCAACTCACCGAACAAACCGGCGAAGACATGCAGCAGTTCTTCATGCACATCAAGGGACCCGAAATCCTGAACATGTGGGTGGGAGAATCCGAGCGCATGGTGCGCGAAATCTTCGCCACCGCGCGCGAAAAACGGAAGGAAGGATACCTGCCGTTCATCTTCATCGACGAAGCCGAAAGCATCCTTGGCACGCGCCGCGCCGGACGCCACTCCAACATCTTGTCCACCCTGGTCCCAATGTTCTGTACCGAAATGGACGGGGTCGAGTCGCTGAATGAGATCGTCATCATCTTGGCGTCGAACCGGGCGGACCTGATCGACCCAGCCATCCTGCGCCCCGGAAGGATCGACCGTAAGATCAAGGTGAATCGTCCCGATCGCGAGTCCGCGCGGGAAATTTACCGCATTTACCTGTCGGAAAATCTGCCGTACGACCCGGCCCTATTGGCCAGCGCTGGCGGGGTCAGAGAGGCCATCGATCGCTTGGTCGACCGCACCGTCGAGATGCAGTTTGGGCGACGCGAGGACAACAAATTCCTGGAGGTGACCTTGCGCAGCGGCAAGAAAGACGTGCTCTACCGGGGCGACCTCGTCAGCGGGGCGATCATCGCATCGATCGTCGAGCGCGCCAAGGAATTGGCGATCAAGCGGGCGATTGCCTCCGGGCAGGAGGAGGGCATCAGCGAGGCCGACTTGTTGTTTGGTCTTGCCACGGAGTACGCCAACAACGACATCTTCCCGCCGACAGACATCGTCGAGGATTGGCTGAAACTGATCGATTACGATTCCGAAAATGTCGTCAGGGTGTTGCCGGTACGCTCCGGTGGCAGGCCCGTGACGTTGTCCGACGTGATCTAACCGTGATGGGGTAAGCCAGCTGACGTGACGTGCCTTGACATGAAGCGGGTTTTTGGGATCGAGACGGAGTACGGCATTACGGTCAACGGAGTTGAAACGGTCGACGTGGTGGCGGAGTCCATCGAGCTGGTACGTTGTTACACCGACCACGGCGCCTTGATGAAATGGGATTACGACTTGGAGGATCCGCACCAAGATGCGCGCGGGTTCCGGGCCGACACCCTGATGCAGGACACCGATGAGTCCGCTTATTACGAGCTCGACAAAAATCGGCCGCTGAGTTTCGAAGAAATTAAAAGTGACCTCGTGCTCAGCAACGGGGCGCGTTTTTACAACGACCACGCCCACCCCGAATACTCGACGCCTGAATGCTCCACCTTACGGGAGATCGTCGCCCAGGATAAAGCGGGGGAGCGGATCCTGGCGGAGTGCGTGCGCCGGCGCAACAAGAAGATTGCCCCCGAGCGCGAGGTCCGGCTCTACAAGAACAACACGGACTTCATCGGGCACAGCTACGGGTGCCACGATAACTACCTCATGAGCCGGGCCGTCCCTTGGGATCGGCTCGTGACCGAGGTGGTGCCGTTCCTCATCACCCGGCAAATCTACGCGGGCACCGGCAAACTCGGCGTCGAAGGCGAGGGCGCGACCGGTCAGCCAGGCATCTTCCAGATCTCGCAACGCTCCGACTTTTTTAGCGTGTTGGTCAGCATCGACACCATGAACCGTCGCCCAATCGTGAACACGCGCGACGAACCGCACGCCGACCCAGGCAAGTACCGCCGTTTCCATGTCATCGTCGGCGATTCGAACATGAGCGAGTTCGCCACGGCGCTGAAGATCGGCATCATGGGCTTGGTGCTCGATTTGGTCGAGAAGCGCGAAGCGCCGCAGCTGGAGGTTGCCCAGCCGATTGATGCCATCAAACAGATCAGCCGCGACCAGACGTTTTCCTGGATCATCGAACTGAAGGACGGCCGCAAGATTTCCGCCATCGACATCCAGCGCATGTACCTCGACAAAGCGCTCCGCTTTTGCGACCGCACGGATCCCGAGGTCGACTGGCTTTTGACCGAATGGGAGCGCGTGCTCAACGATCTGGAGGTCGACGTCATGCAATGCGTCGACCGGATCGACTGGGTGGCCAAGCGTTACCTGTTGATGACGTTCCGTGACGAAGAGAAGCTGGAGTGGACGGATCCTTGGCTGCAAGCCATCGACCTGGAGTATCACAACATCACTTGGGAACAGGGTCTGCATTACGAATTGATGCGCGAGGAACGCGTTCGCCGCTTCCTCAGCGAGGAAGAAATCAAGTCGGCCATCTTCAATCCGCCTGAGTCGACCCGGGCGTTCTTTCGAGGGCGCGCGGTCGCCCGATTCAACCCGCAAATTCAAACCATCCATTGGGACGAGTTGGTCTTTGCCCAAGGCGCCCAGCAGCAACGCGTCTCGTTCAACCACGCCGCCGATGATCCCCGGTTGGAACGGCTGAATGGGGCCATCCGGAAAGCGGCCAGCTACGAAGATTTGATGGCGCGGCTGCGGCAGGTCGAGGCGTCCTAAGCGCAGAGCGCGGTTACCAGCCGCCGGTTGCCAGAAGTCGGCAGGGCCACGCGAAGCTGGAGCGGTTCGGGGTCGGTTGGTCCATCAATGCGCGGAGGGCCGGACCCGACACATGGCTCCTCGCCGCGTCACCTTCCCCACGTGGCGAAGAGCCCGACCGCCGCCAAGCCCATGGCTGCCGTGGCCAACCATCCCATCGCCCGGAGCGGAAAGGGAAGTTTGAACTCGCCCATGACCGCCGGATCGGAAGCCATCAACACCGTCACCGCCATGATCGGCACCGCCACCAACCCGTTGATGACGGCTGACCAGAAGAGGGCTTTGATGGGGTCCAACGGGGTGAACGTCAGCCCCAAGCCCACCAGGGTGGCTGCCGCGAGCACGCCGTAAAAGCCGATGGCCTCGCTCGGCTTTCGCTCCAGTCCTGTGCGCCAGCGCAGGGTCTCGCTCACCGCGTACGCTGCCGAACCGGCCAGAACCGGCACGGCGAGCAGGCCGGTGCCGATGATGCCCGCGCCGAAAAGGAGGAAGGTGAGCGGCCCCGCCAGCGGCCGCAAGGCTTCGGCGGCCTCCGCAGCGGTCTCGATCTCGGTCTTGCCGTGGGCGTGCAAAGTCGCCGCGGTGGTCAGGATGATGAAAAAGGCGATGAGGTTGGACACGCCCATGCCCAGGTAGGTGTCCAAACGGATGCGCGCAAGTTGGGCGGGAGCTTGCTCCGGCGCACGTTTCAAGGGTTTTTCATTCGGCACCGTCCTGACCTCCTCAACTTCTGCCGCCGCCTGCCAGAAGAATAGGTACGGACTGATGGTCGTACCGAGGATCGCAATCAACGCCGTCAGGTATTTGGCGTTGAAAGCAATGTCGGGCAGCAAGGTGCCTCGCAGGGCGCTCGCCCACGGGATGTGCACGGCGAAGATCACGCCGACGTACGCGAACAGCGACAGGCAGAGCCATTTGAGCAAAGAGGCGTAACGCGTGTAGGGCATCGCCACTTGCAAAAGCAAAGAACCCAGGGCGAAGGCACCCGCGTAAACGGCCGCGTGGCCGCCGATCAACAGTTGGAGGGCTCCACCCATGGCGCTGATGTCTGCCGCGAGGTTCAAGGTGTTGGCCAGCAACAACAGTGCGATGATCGGGTAAACCAACCAGCTCGGGTAATGCCGGCGCATGTTCCCGGCCAACCCGCGTCCCGTGACGCGACCTACCCGAGCGCTGATTTCCTGGATGGCGGCCATCAGCGGATAGGAAAACAGCATGGTCCAGAGGATCGAAAAGCCGAATTGCGCACCCACCTGCGAGTAGGTGGCAATGC
>CAXUNV010000226.1:0-7494 GCA_964252355.1 uncultured Chthoniobacterales bacterium
CGTACTGGCTTGGTTGAAACGTCCAGGCATCAACCCAGCCGAACGTCTGCGCCAAACCGGGCTCGTCGCCCAGGTAATAAGGATTTTTTAGTCGTCCGAACAGCGCGTCGGCGTCGGCCCCGGCGCCGCCACTCTCGGCGCAGGCTTGCAGGGGCGAACGGATGGCGAGAAGGCGGGGCCCGACTTCGCGTCGCAAGGCTTCCCAAGCGGCCGGGTCGGGCGGCGCCGTCGCCCCCCGGGGGGGCGCGGGGAGTCGACCCGCGGCGACCGCCGCCGCCGTGCCCGCCATCGTCTGGAGGAACGTTCGACGTCGCATGCGACACGCAAGCACGACACGACGGTCGAGGCATCTGGATTCGGAAGGTCGCCGTCCTTTTCCGCCGGAAGCCAGACAACCCAAGGAGGCGAGCCACCCCGAGCGCTTTGACCTCCGCGAGGCGGTCGCGGAACGCGCAGGCTTGCGGGGTGCAACCCCGCGCTCCGGGGAGGAGGTCCCAACCTGCCGGCGAGGCCACCCCGGGCCGGCCCGTCCTCGGGTATGCGTAGACCACGGTGAACCCGGGAGGTGGCGCCAAACCGACCGGAGAACCGTCGTGGATGGGAGACTGACCGAGGGCAGCGCCGTCCCACCGAGGTGGTGGGCGGCGCCATCGTCTGCCGGGGCGGTGGTGGTGGACCGATCTGGGGCTTGGAGGTTTGCCACGGTGCTTTGGCAGGGTCTTCGGCGAACGGGCGCTGTTTTGGGAGGGGGGCATCAATTGCTCAGGCGAGCCGCCGCGACGTGGCATCTCCCCGAGCCGCGGGCCATTCCAGTTTGCCAGCAACCCAGAAAGCTGGAAATTTGCGAGGTGTGAAAACAACCCTCGAAATCCCGGATGAACTTTATCGTCAAGCCAAAGTGCGGGCCGCGCAGGAAAATCGCAAGGTGAAGGATTTGGTAAGCGAGGGGCTCCGACTCGTGCTCGGGTTGACCAAGGAGCAGTCGGGGCCGCGTCCGCGCCGGATGACCAGGGCGCCCGTCGATATCCGCGAAGACAACGTCCTCCCGGCTTTGTCAAACGAGGCCCTGGCGGCGCTGCTTGAACGAGCCGGCGAGCGACTGCCGTGAGGTTTCTTGTCGACGTGAACGTCGTGTTCCCGCTCCTCGTCAGCCGTCACTCGCACCGCGATGTAGCCCTGAGATGGTTCGATTCGACCGCGGTAGGCGAGGTGGCACTTTGCCGACTGACGAGGCTCGGCACGCTTCGCCTGTTCTGCAACGTGCAGGTCATGGGCCCCGACGTCCTGTCGCCGAAAAGGGCGTTGGCAGCTTTGGAAGCTTTAGAGATGGATGAGCGGATGACGTTGCTGCACGAACCGGACGGCTTGGACCAAGTATTAAAGGCGCTGGTGACGCCGCACGCAGCAACACCAAACCTCTGGGCGGATGCTTACTTGGCGGCTCTCGCCAGCGTGGCCGGGCTGAAGTTGGTCACGTTCGACCGCGGTTTCTCGAAGTTCGTGGGAGTTGATCTTCTGCTTCTCACGTCCGGCGCCACGACGTGATGCGGCCGGGTCGGGCCGAGCACCGCAAGTGGGCGGACTGGTGGCCCCCTTCCTCCGCTGGCTCGGGTCGGCCGCTGCCATCGCGCGGTGCCACGGTTCTCCAATAGAGCATCCTTGGTAGGTACCGGGGGCGTCTCTTGGGGCATTGAGTATGGTGGGCTCCCTTAATCTCTCGCCCCATGTTGAAACGGACGCGCGGCGGTTATGGCTGACGCGGGTGGGGCGAAAACCCGGCGTGGCCCGCGATCGCCGGACCGTCGCGCGTGATCAGCTCGGAAAGGCGCAGCACCGTCACGCCAAAGGCTCGGACGATGCTTTCGTTGAGCACCGTTCGTCCGTCAGGCTGCAAGTAAAGCCGCTGTTCCATCGTGACCCCCGGCTTGCCTTTGAGGGCGTAGCGCAAGTGAAGCAATCTTCCGTGCACTTCTCCCCGGACCTCGCCCTGCGCATCCGTCAGGTCGGCCCGGTAACGATTCCCAGGCAGCTTGCGGAGTGTCCACGTGCGTTTTACCACCCGGCCGTCGTCGAAGGTGACCACTTGGTCCAACCGGAACGTGCCGTCCGGCTCCGTTTGACCCAGGCCGTGGACGGCCAGGGCGTGGCTCGGCGCACCCGACCGGGCCTGGAGGACGCCCCATGAATGGGTCCTCCCGGCAAAGAAAACCTCCGGCTGCAGACTCGGTCCGGCGCTGGCCGGCGATGGCAGGGGAGTTGACGCTGCGCAGCTTGCCACGCCCAAGGGCAGCAAGCGCACCCCGAGCACCTTCAGCTTTTTCCAGAAGAACGCCATGCCCCTTCCATCGGCTCCGCCGTGCCCTCGTTTTGGGAGATGCGGGGGCCCCGTCACGCTGCCCTCATGGAGGGTCTTGCCCGCGACGCGGGGGATGGCTCCTGAGGTAGGATTCGAACCTACGACCAATCGGTTAACAGCCGATCGCTCTACCACTGAGCTACTCAGGATTCGCCTTCTGCAGAGAGAGAGGGGCAAACTCTAGGCGTACACCGGAGGCTTGCAAGCGAAATCCGACCGCCCACAGGGGTCGACCGGAGGGCCCGTTTCCGCCTACAGCATGCCGGGCGGCAAGCCCAAACCGGCCGTCATTTTGCCCATTTCGGCGGAGGCCATCGCCTTGCCTTCCGCGATTGCCTGCTTGATGCCGCTCAAGACCAAGTCCTCCAACATTTCCACGTCGTCGGGATCGACCACGTCTTTGGAGATTTTGATGCCGAGCACGTCGCCCAGCCCGTTGGCCGTGACGGTGATCTTGCCACCGCCGACGCTGGCTTCGACCGTCTTTTCCGCGAGGCTTGCAGTCATCTGCTCCTGCATCTTCGCGGCCTGCTTCATCATTTTTTGGATGTTCATCCGTCGTTGCTCCTCATGATCTGATCCCGGCTCCAGGCGACCCTGGCACTTCTCACGCGTGCTCACACCGGTTCGCCCGGCTGGATCTCCGCGCGGAAAATCTCCAGCGCCCGCTGGATCAAAGGGTCCTTCTTAAAGGCCTCGTCAGGGTCTGGCGCGGCGGTGTCCGCCGCGGGCAGAGGGCTTAAGCCGGTGCGCACGGACCCTTCGAGCCGGTAGGCGCCGCCCAACCGCTCGCTCAACAGCGTTTCCAGGAACTTGCGGTAATTCGGCCGCAGCAACCCTTCCAGCGCGTTTCGGCCATCCTCTGGAAAGCCCAGGGTGACCACGCCGTTCTCGGCGCTCACCGGTACCGCCTGTTCTAACCAAACCAGGAGCAACGGCCGTTTCCCCCTCACCTCGGCAAGAATCTGCGGCCAGACTTTGGCCAAGTCGGCGGGCTTAGGATCGACGGCCGGAGCCTTGGCTGGGTCTTGGCTGGAAGGCACCGTGTCGGGCGGTGTCGAGCGCGGGGCCACCGGTGCGCCCACGGCCTGGTCCGTGGCGCCGAGCACCGCGTTTTCTCCCTTGCGTCGGGCCGGAAGCCCCTCTTCCCGGCGCAGGCCACCATCCCCAGCGTCGGTTGCTGGCGGGGCGGGTCGTTCCTCCGGTTTCAGCGTCGGGCGAAGCCCTGTGGCGCGTCCCGCGCCTGCGCTCGGCGACGCTGCGGCCGGTTCTGGCGCCGTCGCCGGTTTCGGTGCCGCCGCGGTGACGGCGGCAAGCGCCCCCCCTGGGCGTGCCGGGCCGGTCGACGCCACCCCGCCACCCCCGCGCAACTGCTGCAGCGCTTCCAAGACCGTGTCCAACCCGACTTCCTCCAAACCTTGGACCGCACGGATGGCGCCGATCTCCAAGTGCATGCGTTTGTTGGCCGACCATTTCAACACGCTTTCCGTGTCGGCCAAACCGCCGATCAGCCGCAGCAGTTCCGCCGTCTCAAGTTGCGGCGCCAAGCCCTCCAACGCCGCCCGCGTGGCGTCGCTGACCTCCTCGCGCAGGGCGCCCGGGTCGACTTTGTACACCAGCAAGTTGCGTCCGAAGCTCAGCAAGTCGCCCAACAGCCGGCTGAGGTCTTTGCCCGCCTCCGCTTGCCGGTCGATGTGGGCCAGGGCCGCCGCCGTGTCCCGGCGCACGATTGCTTCGAAGATGTCGATGACGACCCGTTCGGCCGTTAAACCGAACACCTGCAGCACCTCCGCCTCGCCGACGTCGTTACCGCAGAACGCCACGAGTTGGTCCAGCATCGATTCCGCGTCGCGCAACCCGCCGTCGGCCGCCACCGCCACGGCTTCGGCCGCTTCGGTCGAAAGGTGCACTCCCTCTTGGCCGGCGATGTAGAGGAGGTGACGCGCGATCACCCGGGTGGGTATCCGCCGTAAGTCAAAGCGTTGGCAACGGCTCAGGATCGTCGGCAACACCCGATGCACCTCGGTGGTGGCGAAGACGAAGATGACGTGCGCCGGCGGTTCTTCCAGCGTCTTGAGCAGGGCGTTGAACGCCTGCTGGGTGAGCATGTGCACCTCGTCGATGATGTACACCTTGTAACGGCCCCGCACCGGGGCAAACCGCACGTTGTCGCGAAGTTCGCGGATCTGGTCGACGCTGTTGTTGCTGGCCCCGTCAATCTCCAGCACGTCGAGGCTGATGCCCTGCGAGATCTCCCGGCAGGAGTCGCAGACGCCGCAGGGCGTCACCGTCGGCCCGTGCACGCAGTTGAGCGCCTTGGCCAGGATCCGTGCCGTCGAAGTCTTGCCCGTGCCGCGTGGACCGACGAAGAGGTAGGCGGGCGCCAACCGGCGTTGCAGCACGGCGTTCTTCAGGGTTTGCACCACGTGCTCCTGGCCGAGCACGTCGTCAAAAACCTGGGGCCGGTACTTGCGGGCGAAGACCTGATAACTCACGGCCCTACCGTAACGGACCCTGCCCAAAACGAAAGCGGCTGTTGCCACCGCGCTCACCCGAAACACGGGGCCCGTCCCGCCGCTTGCGGTCGCGTTCGCCGACCCGCATGGTGGGTCCATGCTGATGCGGTTGGCGGCTTGGTTGACCCTCTACGCCCTGCTCTGTTTCGCTTGGGTGGTGCTCATCGAGCACGGCCCGGAAGATTTCTGGGCAGGAGCCCGTTTGGAATGGCAGAACGCCCAAGGTTGGCTGGCCGCCCGGTCGCAACCGTCGGTCCCCTGATCCTGATGCGCGTGGTCTGCCTCAGCGCCGAGGCTGCGGACATGCTCTTCCGGCTCGGATGCTGGGACCACGTGGTCGGGGTTTCCGCGTTTGCCCGCGTGCCCGGCCCGCGCAAACCGGCGGTGTCTGGGTTTGCCACCGGCGACGTCGCTCGCATCTTACGCTTGCGGCCCGACTGGGTGATCACGTTCTCCGATGTCCAGGCGGAACTCGCGCGCGAACTGATCCGGGCCGGGGCGCAGGTGCTCGCGCTCAACCACGACGGCTTGGCGGGCGTCGCCGCTTCCCTCCGGATCTTGGGTCGGTTATTGGGAGTGGCGGCCGCCGGTGAGCGTTTGGCCGCGGACTTCCTCCACGCCCTGCAACGACTCCGGTTTGAACCCGTGCGCCGGCCCCGCGTCTACTTCGAAGAATGGGATGACCCCCTGGTGGCCGGGATCGGCTGGGTGCGCGAGTTGGTCGAGCTGGCGGGTGGGGAGCCCATCGCGTCTTGGCGTCCGGACCGGCGGGCCGAGGCGCGGGTTTGTACCCCCGGCGCTCTCCTGGCCGATGATCCCGAACTAATCCTGTTGAGCTGGTGTGGCCGGCCCGCGGACTGCGCGGCCGTGCGGTCCCGCCCAGGCTGGGACCGCTGCGCCGCCGTGCGCGACGGGGAAGTTCATGAAATCGACCCGAGCACCATCCTGCAGGCCAGTCCGGCGCTTTTGGAAGGGTTGGCCACCATTCGCAAGCTCGTGCAGGCCTGGTGCGCACGGCATTGACGGCGCGAACCTGGGGCGGGGCCGAAAGCGGGAGATCTCCCGCCAGCGTTGACGCTTCTCACTTTGCAAAATATTTTTCACATGTGACCAAGCTTGCCATCCCGCGCAAGACCGTCTACCGCCTCTCGCTCTACTACCGGATCCTGGGCCGGTTGCAGGGAAACCGGATCGACACCGTCTCCTCGGATGCCTTGGCCAAGGCTGCCGGCGTTAAACCGACCCAGCTGCGCAAGGATCTGGCCTACGTCGGCCAGTTCGGCACGCGTGGCCTGGGCTACAACGTGGAGGCGCTGGTGCGCGAGTTGGCGGGGGTTTTGCGGACGGCCCGGTTCCAACCCGTCATCCTGGTCGGTGCCGGCAACCTCGGGTCCGCGCTCCTCCGGTACGATGGCTTCGCGAAGGAAGGATTCGAGATCGTGGCGGCTTTCGACATCCGGCCGGAAGGCGCGAAAGCGGCGCAATCGCCCGTAAGCGTCCAGCCGGTGGACCGCCTGCGGGATTTCGTGGCGGCGCACGGGGTGAAGCTGGCCATCCTCACGGTGCCTGGCCCCGTGGCGCAGTCAGTGGCCAACGGCTTGGTGGAAGCCGGCATTCAGGCAATCTTAAATTTCTCACCGATCATCCTGCAGGTGCCAGACCACGTGGTCGTCAACAACGTCAACCTCGCCATTGAACTGGAGAACCTCAGCTACTTCATCACCTGAGCGGGGCGTCTCCGCGGATTTTCATGCGGGCAAATCCCCAAGCAGACGCCCGACCAGCCCGAGACGCTCAGGACCGGCACCAAAACATCCTTGAGCTGCTGAAAACCGAAAACCGGGTGAGCGTCGAAAGTTTGGCCGCGCGCCTGGGCGTGAGTGCAGTCACCATCCGCAAAGACCTCGGGTTTCTGGACGAACAGGGTTTGGTTGGAGCGGGTGCACGGCGGCGCCGTCTACTGCCAAGCCAGCCGCTTCAACGTGGCATCCTTGCAGAAGCTCCAAATGCAGACCGTGGCGAAGCGGCGGACCGCGGAGGCCGCCCTGCGCAAGATCCGACCGGGTGACACGATCATTCTGGACGCCGGGACGACGACTTACGCTTTCGCCTAAGCCTTGGCCGGCCGGTTGCCGTCCGTATTCGTGATCACCAATTCCGTCCCGGCCGCGATGGGGTGGGCTTCCCAACGGCATGAGATTTTGTTGCTGGGCGGGCAGGTGCGAAACCGTTCCTTGTGCCTGATCGGTCCGGCGGCGGTGAAGACGCTCTCGGGTCATCATGCCGACCGTGTCTCCCTTCGCGCTTCCGGGGTGAGCGCGGCGCGCGGTTACACCACGCCCAACACTTGGGCTGCCGAGATCAAGGAGGCGATGATTTCGGCCGCCGACGAGACGGTGATCCTGACCGATTCATCCAAATTCGGGCACAACCCGCTGGCGACTTTCGCGCGCCTGCCCGACGTGCACCTCACCATCACCGATTCGGCACTGCCGCCGGGGCCCAGGGGAGCGCGGGCGTCCCGCCCGTCCTGGGGAGGGCAGCCCGCAACTCGGGGGCCGGCCTCATGGACACAGCGGTGTCCCGGTGCCAGGACGGGCGGGACGCCCGCGCTCCCCTGGA
>CAXUNV010000227.1:0-4458 GCA_964252355.1 uncultured Chthoniobacterales bacterium
CAGCGGCATCGCTGTCGGCCGAAGCCGTAGGAGAGGCGGCGGCGGTCGCGCTCGCGGCGGGTGCCGCGGGTGAGGCCGCCGATTGCACCGAAGCCTCAGGGCTAGGCGCGACGGTAGCCGTCGTCGCGGTCGTTGCCGCTGACGCCGGAGGGGCGGCGCTCGCCGCGGCGGCGGCGGGGGCGTTGGCGACCGCTGGCGCCGGTGAAGCCGCCGGGACACGGGCTGCTTGGCTGGTCTCTCCCTCCAGCAAACCCCGACGTTGCGACGCGCCCTGCCGGGCGGTCAATACGGTGAGCAGGAGGGTGATGCCGAAGAAGATGCAGCCAAGGTAAACCGTGGCTTTGGTCAGCACCGAGGTGGTCTGGGCTCCGAAGATGTTTTCGGTCATGCCCGAACCGAAGGCCGCCCCCAACCCCTCGCTTTTCGGCCGCTGCATCAACACGACCAGCAGCAGCAGCAGGCAGACCACCACCAAGACGGTCAGCAGCAACGGGATGAGGATCGACAGCCACATGAGGCGCGGAATATGGACCAACGCCGCAATTGCGCAAGATTGCCCAAGATCGCCGTGATTGCGCAAGATCGGGGCGCGGTGCGCTGGGTCAATGGGAGATGACAGATCGCAAACCCGGGAGGGTCGCCGCTCGGGCGCTGCGCGCGTGAAGCATGGCAAATGACAAAGGCCAAAGGGGAAACCAGCCCGGTGGCGCCGCCCCAGGATGGTCCCGGCGTGCGGCGCGCACGTCGCTTGCGCCCCGACGGCGGGTAAGGCAAAACACCTCTTGCCCTGCCAACCTTTCGGTGGCGGTGCGCCGGCCCTCCCCAGGTTTCGGATTCTAAATTCCAGATTCTGACTTCCGGATTCGAAATTCCTTTTCCGAATCCCGCGCCACCGGCGTATTCCAGGATATGGTGGGCAAGAAATGATCGGGCGCCTTTTGCTTATGGTTGTCGCCGTTGCCGCCGCCACCGTCACCGCCGCACCCATGGCGCCGCTGCGTTACCCGTCGGCGCGGCTCGGCGACACCATCGACAGTTACCATGGCGTCGCGGTCGTCGACCCGTACCGTTGGTTGGAGGACACCGACGCTGAGGAAACCAAGGAGTGGGTCCGACAAGAAAACGAGCTCTCGTCCGCTTACCTCAACGCTTTGCCTGAACGGGCGGGGTTCCGGGCACGGCTGACTAGCCTCCTCGATTTCGAGCGGTTTTCCGCACCGAACTTTGTGGGCGGGCGTTACTTCTTTTTGCGAAACACTGGCCTGCAAAACCAAGGGGTGCTGCTGACGGCGGCGGAGTTGCACGGGGAACCGCAGGTGCTTTTGGATCCCAACACGCTCGCGTTGGATGGCACGGTGGCGCTCGTCGGTTATTCGGTGAGCCGGGATGGTGCCTTCCTCGCCTACACCTTGGCCGCAAGCGGTTCAGTGTGGGCGGCGTTGGGGGGGGTGGAGGTGGCGAGCGGCCGAGTTAGGCCGGAGGTGTTGACGCGCCTTAAGTTCACCAACGCTAGTTGGACCGGCGACAACGCCGGTTTTTTCTACGAACGATTTCCCGAGCCGGATCCTGGTCAAGACCCCTCGGCGCTGCGAAACCAAAAGCTTTTTTACCACCGGCTCGGCGACGATCCCAAGAGCGATCGCGTCGTGCTGGAAATGCCGGATCATCCGGACACGCTGTTTGAAGCAAGCACCTCCAAAGACGGGCGCTACCTCATGGTGAGGGTCGAGCACGGGGCGGATAACCACAATTTGCTCTACGTCAAAGACCTGGGAGGCGACCGGGCGCCCGACCTCGACGGCCCTTTCCTGCGCATCGTCGACCGGTTCGAAGCCGAGTACCGGCCGCTCGGCGTGGTCGACGGCCGTTTGTACGTCCTCACCAACCACGACGCTTCGCGTTCCAAGGTGGTGACCGCGGATCTGACGGGTCCTGGCGTGCCCCTGTGCGAGGATTTGGTCCCCGAAGGGCAAGACAACTTGGAAGGCGCCTCGCTCGCCGGCGGTACCTTGCTCCTCCGTTACTTGACCGACGCCAAGAGTCGTCTGCAGGTCGTGCGCTTGGATGGTGAACCGGTGAAGGAGATCCCGCTGCCGACGCTCGGCACGGTGCGCGAAGTCTCCACCGACCCGGATCGTGCCGAGCTGTTTTACGGGTTCACCTCGTTCCTCTACCCGACCACGGTTTTTCGTTACGACCTACAAACCGGTGAACAGACGACCTTTCACCCACCCAAGGTCGATCTGGATCCGACCGAGTACGACGTTCGGCAGGTTTTTTTCCGATCGAAAGACGGCACGCGGGTGCCTATGTTCATCATCGCCCGCCGGGGTTTGCCGCGGGACGGCAATCGGCCGACGAATTTATCAGCCTACGGTGGGTTCAACATTTCGCGCACGCCAGAATTCTCCGCCAGTCTGGTCTCGTGGTTGGAGAAGGGTGGGGTGGTGGCCGCACCCAACCTGCGCGGGGGCGGCGAGTACGGCCAAGCGTGGCATTTGGCAGGTACCAAGGAGCGGAAACAGAACGTCTTTGACGACTTTTTCGCCGCGGCGGAAACTTTGGTTGCGGAGAAGTACACCCGACCCGCCCGACTTGGCATCGTGGGCGGCTCGAACGGCGGCCTCTTGATAGGGGCGGCGATCACGCAACGGCCCGAGTTGTTCGGCGCCGCCGTCCCGCGGGTCGGCGTGCTCGACATGTTGCGGTACCACCGTTGGACGATCGGTTGGGCGTGGGAACCGGACTACGGCACCTCGGATGACCCGGTGGCGTTTGCCTACCTCCGCCGTTACTCGCCGTTGCACAACGTCAAACCCGGGACGTGTTACCCGCCGACGTTGATCACGACGGCCGACCACGACGACCGGGTGGTGCCCGGTCACTCGTTCAAGTTCGCCGCCACTCTCCAAGCCGCGCAGGGTTGCGATCACCCGGTGTTGATCCGGATCGATACGAAAGCGGGGCACGGCGGCGGCAAACCGTTGTCGAAGGTGATTGAGGAGGAGAGCGACGTGCTTTCCTTCCTCTGGCACGAGTTGGGCGCCACCGACGGTTCGAGCGGCGCCTTAGGGGGAGCAGAGGTGAAAAGCTGAACGTTTGCGGTTTGACGTTTGCCGTCAGGCGGACATTAGGCTTTGCTGGAAACGCAGTTCTCGCCTGGTCGGTGGACCGCGACAACTCCCCCGGTTGGCAGCCTGGAACCGGGACGTGACGACGCAGAACGGCAAACCGCAAACGTCTGACCTGTTTCCCCCATGAGCACTTCTCCCCTCCTCTCCCTGGACGGCCGTGTGGCGTTGGTCACCGGCGGCGCGCGCGGCATCGGCTTCGAGTCGGCGCAAGCCCTGCGAGAACACGGCGCCACCGTCGTGATCCTGGACATCAACGCGGAACTCGGCGAAGCCGCCGCCAAAAAGCTGGACGCGGACTTCGTGCACGCCGACCTGACCGTTTCCGCACAGGTACACGACGCCGCCTCAACGATTGTTGAACGTCACGGCCGGATCGACATCGCCCTCAACAACGCGGGTATCGCCGTCAACGTGCCGTCGGAAGAATGCTCGGATGAAGACTGGCTGAAGGTGATCGGCATCAACCTTAACGCCGTCTTTTTTTGTTGCCGCGAGTTTGGGAAAGTCATGCTGGCCCAAAGCAGGGGCAGCATCATCAACGTCGCGTCGATGTCGGGCATCATCTCCAACACGCCGCAACCGCAATCGGCCTACAACGCTTCCAAGGCGGCCGTCATCATGCTCACGAAGTCTTTGGCAGGCGAATGGGCCAAGCGCGGGGTGAGGGTCAACAGCATCTCGCCCGGCTACATCGGCACGGAGATGACCAAACGCGGCGTGTCGGAATCGGACTGGTACCAGCGGTGGCTGGAGTTCACGCCCATGGGACGGCTCGGCGAACCGCGCGAGGTGGCCAACACCGTGGTCTTCCTCGCCTCCGACGCCAGCAGCTTCTTCACCGGCAGCAACTTGGTGGTCGACGGCGGTTACACGGTCTGGTAGCCGCGGAAGCGCCCTGGCCGGGCTGCGGTTCCCGGTTGCCGGACGGAGCGGCCTTGACGGGCGTGGTAGGGCGTTAACCCCCAACCTGCCGAGCTGGGCCGCCATTGCCAGGGGAGGCCTGCAGGTTGGTCTGAGCCGGTGCCGGGCGATGCTTGTACGTCACCAACGTCTTCTCCCGTCGGCCGAGGAGACCCTGACGGCATCCCAGGCTCGTTCAAGCCCGGCTCAGACCAGTCGGCAGGCGTTAACCCCCGATGGCCACCCGGCCCTGCCGCCTGGGTCTTCGCCCCACCGGGTCGCCCGCGAGTTCGGACCCCAAACCGGGCATCGGCCACCGGCGCGCAGCGCCTGCCTTGTCCCCGACCGTGGGGCCCCCCGGGGGGGCGGCCCGTTCGCCCCCAACCCCCCGGGGCACGGGGGTGGGGGGGTGATTTATATGTGG
>CAXUNV010000227.1:4468-7468 GCA_964252355.1 uncultured Chthoniobacterales bacterium
GGCGGTTGTGGCCGAAAGGCAGGCTGACCGCCGGGTCCCAGGTGTCTTTGGGGAGAATTAGAAGTCGAACTTGTCGATGTTGTCTTTGTTGAAGACGAACGGCGGCCCGAGCAAGATTTGACTGCCGTTGATCACCTTTAGCTTGCCCAAGCGGCCAGCGTCCAGTTCCGAATCGCCCGGCTTTAACTTACCGTCGACCACCGCGCGCATGGCGTAGGCCGCGGCGTAGCCGAGGTCGACCGGGTTCCAGAGCACCACCGACTTTACGCAGCCGTTTTTCACGAACGGCTTCATCTGGTTCGGGGTCGACAACCCGACCACGGCGATTTTGCCGATCAGGTTGGCGGAGGTGATCGCGTCCGCGGCACCCGGAAACGCGACGCTCGATAATCCGATGATGCCCTTCACGTTCGGGTAAGCCTTCACGATCTGCCCGGTGACCTTGAACGCGAGCTGTTGATCCTCTTCGGCCGGCAGGATGGTGACGATGTTCAACTTCAGTCCGGCCGCCGGGATGTACTTCTTGATCTCGGCGATCCAGGCGTTCTGACCAGCCGCAGTCGTCGAGCTGGTGACGATCGCGATGTCGGCATTTTGGCCAACCTCGGCCACCATGGCGTCAATCAGGGCTTTGGCAACGCCGTCGGGCGTGGCTTGCTGGAGGAACCACTCGCGGGCGTCGGGTTGGGATTCGGCGTCGTAGCCGATGACGTGGATGCCCGCCTTCAACGCCTTGCGCAGCACGGGCGAGATGGCGACCGGATCGTTGGCGGCGAAGAAGATGCCGTCGACCCCGCGGGAGATGGCGTTGTCGATGAACTCGATCTGCTTCTGGATGTCGCCTTCCGTTGGCGCATCCGTGGTGACCTCCGTCGGCGCGATCTTGCTGTTGATCTCGGCCGTCCCTTCGGCAATGCCTTTGGCCGTGGCGGCGAAATAGCCGATGCCGATCAGCTTGGGGATGTCGGCCAGCACGGCCTTTTTACCTGCCAGGTTTTTGGCGCCGACGGCTTTGCCGCCATCATAAGTGCCGCCCTCGGCGGCGAACGAGGGGCCGGGCAGGCTGGCCGCCACAAAAGTGGCCAACAAGAACAGGCTACCGGAGAAAGTGCGTCTGGGGGATGTCATGGGTCTCGGAACGATGGTTAGGGGTTGGGGGTTGCGGTTGTTTTGGCCAGGGGCCGCTTGGCGGCGGCCTGCCTTTCCAAAAATTGGTTCAGCAGGATGGAAGCGATCAACACCGCGCCGATCAATATCACGGTACCCTCGCCGCGCACGCCGGAAAGTTGCAACCCATTCTTCAAAAGTTGGATGATGACCACGCCCAAGGCGGTGCCCAGGATGGTACCCCGCCCGCCAAAGATGCTGGTGCCGCCAAAAACCACGGCGGCGATGACGTCGAGTTCGAGCCCGGTGGCGGCGTCGGCGCGGGTGCTGGTCACGCGCGACGTGTAGATGAAGCCCGCCACGCCGGCCATGAACCCGCTCAACGAGTAGACGATCAGCTTCATGCGCCCGACCCGCAGGCCGGCAAAGCGTGCGGCGGTCTCGTTGTTGCCGATTGCATAAAGGCAACGCCCAAACGGGGTGCAGGCCAGCGCCAGCCCGCTGAGCACCAACGCAACCAGCAAAACGTAAGCTTGGACCGGCAGGCCGAACATTTCGCCGCTGCCCCAGAACGAAAAGGCTTCCGGGAAGCCGTGGACCGAACGCGACTCGCTGATCCCGTAAGAAAGGCCGCGGTAGATCGCCAAAGTGGCCAGGGTGACGATGAGCGGGGGTACGCCAAGGTAGACGATCACCAAACCGTTCAGCAGGCCGGCGAGCGTGCTGCCAAGCAGGGCCACGCCCACCGCCGCCGGGAGCGGCAAGCCGAACGTCTGCCAGGAGAAGCCGAGCAGGATGGCGCTGAGGGCGACCATCGACCCGACGGAGAGGTCGATGCCGCCCAAGATGATGATGAAGGTCATCGGCAACGCCAGCAACGCCGTCTCGCTCAGGAAACGGATTTGGTTCAGGAGGTTGGCCGGCCGCAGGAACCGGTCGGAAGAGAAAGAGAGCACCACAAGCGCGACGATCAGGATGCCGAGCATCATCACCTCTTGGACGCTGAGGAAACGGAGCCGCAAAAATTGGGGCGCCGCGGCGGCCGTCGCAGTGTTGCCGCCGCCGGTCGCGGTGCCGCCCGCGCGCCGCCGCCGGAAGACGTCGAGCAAGATGGTGAGCAGGATCAGGGAACCCTGCAGGGTCTGGAACCATTCCGAACGGATGTGCAGGAAGACGAGCGCACTGCCGATGGTTTGCAGCAGCACCGCCCCGAGCAGCGCCCCCGCCACGGTGCCCGTACCGCCGAGGATGCTCACCCCGCCAATGACGGCGGCGGGGATGACGGTGAGCTCGAAGCCGGGCGCCACGTTCGATTGGATGGCGTTGAAGTTGGTGGCGTAGAGGATGGCCGCAATCCCGACCAAGAGGCCGTTGAGGATGAAGACACGCAGCGTGACCCGCCGCTCCGAGATGCCCGAAAGCCGCGCCGCCTCCGCGTTGCCGCCGACGGCGTACAATTCCCGACCGCTCGCGAAGTAGCGCAGCCAGAGCGTGGCCACCACGCCGAGACTCAAGAGGGCGGCGATCGGGAGCGGCACGCCCCACACGTGCAGCCGGCTCACGGCGAAACCCGGCGGCAAGCCGTAGATCCATTTGCCGCCGGTGGAAAGGATCAGGCCGCCCTTGAGGATGCTGGCCATGCCAAGCGTGGTGACGATGGCTGGAATCCGGCCATAGGCCACCAGCAGCCCGTTGACTAAGCCGATGGCGCCGCCGGTCAGCACGGTGAGCAGGAACGCCATGGGCAGCGGCGTGCCGCCCACGGCCAATTTGCCCGCCACGGTGGCGCAGACACCCAGGGCGGCACCGACGGAGAAGTCGATGTGGCCGCAGAGGATGATGGCGGTCATGCCGATGGCCCCGACCCCGATGTACGAGGAGTTGAAGAGGACG
>CAXUNV010000228.1:0-7463 GCA_964252355.1 uncultured Chthoniobacterales bacterium
AAATCTTTTGGCCCTCACCTTGGCTACCGGCGGTCGTGGGGGCATTTCCGGCCCTGACGGCGCCGCCGAGCCACACGACCAAAGCGCCAGCGGCGGCGGCAGCTTTTCCACGAGAGGTCACGGAGCAATCAAACCGCTTTCGCGCGACGTTCAACCCCGGCGCGGGCAGGCCGCCCCAGCTTTCCGAGAAACCGATTGATTCCCTTCCGCGCGTGCTCTATTCGCGGGGAGCCCGCGTGGGTGTTTTGGCATGAAAACCATCTCCGAGTTCATCGCGCACCACTACCGCCATTTCAACGCCGCCACGCTCAAAGAAGCGGCTGACGGTTACGTCCAACACCTGGAGGGCGGTGGCCGCATGTTGGTGACCCTGGCCGGCGCGATGAGCACGGCGGAACTCGGCCTCTCGCTGGCCGAGATGATCCGACACGGCAAGGTTGACGCGGTCTGCTGCACGGGTGCCAACTTGGAAGAGGACGTGTTCAACTTGGTTGCGCACAGCCATTATCGGCGGGTGCCGAACTGGCGCGAACTGACGCCGCGGGACGAGCAGGCGTTGTTGGACGGTCACCTCAACCGGGTGACCGACACGTGCATCCCGGAAGCCGAAGCCATGCGGCGCATTGAGCGGGAGGTGCTGGCCGAGTGGGTGGCGGCGGACCAGGAAGGGCGCAGGCTGTTCCCGCACCAATTTTTTTACGAAATCCTGCGCAGCGGAAGGTTGGAGAAGCAGTTCCAAATTGACCGCCAGGACTCCTGGCTTTACGCGGCGATGGAACGGGATCTCCCGATGTTCGTGCCTGGCTGGGAAGATTCCACCCTTGGCAACATGTACGCCGGGCATTGCATCACCGGTGACGTACGCAACGTGCACACCGTGCGCACCGGCATCGAGTACATGATCGAACTGGCGGACTGGTACACGCGCACGTCTGCGGAAGGGTCGATCGGATTCTTTCAAATCGGCGGCGGCATCGCGGGCGACTTTCCCATCTGCGTGGTGCCGATGCTGCACCAGGACCTGCAACGCCCGAACGTGCCGCGCTGGGGCTATTTCTGTCAGATCAGCGAATCGACCACCAGCTACGGCTCTTATTCCGGTGCCGTGCCAAACGAGAAGATCACCTGGGGCAAGCTAGGGGTGGAGACGCCCAAATTCATGATCGAATCTGACGCGACCATCGTGGCACCGCTTATTTTCGCGTACGTGTTGGGCTGGTAGGGCCGAAGCGGTGGTTCCTGGTAACCGGTTCGCGGTTGCCGGTTGCCAGTTCCGGAATCGTGAACGGGTCGCGAGAAGCGGAGCCGGTTCCTCAACCGCGAAGCGGTGAAAAGATGTGAAGCCTGGGGTCAAACCCTAGGTCGGCGTTCAAAGAAAGCCCGGCCCTGGAAGGGCGTGCCAACAACTCACGGTCAGCCTGCGCCAGCCGCCGGGCAGCACCTTCGTTCCGGCCCGGCGGTACGGCGGCCGCGGCATTCCTCGCGTTGCAACCCTACCAACCCTGAAATCGCGTTATGCGGGCGCCGTGGTGGCGGACCCGTGCCGGCGCGCGGCGTAATATGAGCCGATCACCAATGCTGCCGCCAAAACCTGCGCCGCCAACGTCTCTACGGTCGGGAACGCCGCAAACCAAACGCCGGCCCATTTTGGCAGCCACTCCAGCGCTGGGATCGCGGTCGTCGGAATCCAGTGCGCCAGCTGCATCTCTTGCGCTTGTTCACCAACCATGACGATCAGCACGCCTCCCAACATCACGCCGGTGAGCACCAGCATGCGGCGGTAAGGCAACCGGCGGTGGGCGACAAAGGTCAGCACCGCCACCACGGCGGAGAGCGCCAACCCGACCGCGGCACCCGCCAGGACGATGCCCTCGCCCATCTGCAGGCGGTAACCCTGCAAAAACAAGACCACTTCAAAGCCTTCCCGGTACAACGACGAGAAACCAAGCAAACCCAGCCCTAACAAGAGCTTGCGACGTGCGCTCGGCACCTCTCCCGCGTCGCGCAGCAAGCTTTTTTTCTTACGATTGTGCAGGGTGATCCATCCACCCCAGTAAACTTTGTGGAAGAACCAGTTCATCACCACCAGCAAGACGACGACAGCGAGGAGGCCGGTTCCAGCCTGCAGATCCAACGCCGAAACGTTGTCACTCAAATCTTGGACGATGCCGACGGCGATGCACCAGGTGAGGCAGGTCGCGCCCAGACCGAGGCCTCCCCCGACGCCCACCGGCGGTTTGTGGAGGACTTGCGCCCCGGTCATGCTCGCGGTGATCGCCGCGAGCACCAAAATGCATTCCAAACCTTCACGGAAGACCAATACCGCGATGTCGAGTATGGCCACAGCCGGACTTGAACCCGGGGCCGTGGGATCTGGCGAGCCACCCGTCACCAACGCCTGCCAAACCATCACGGCGGCGACCACAAGCGCGCCGGCGAGCAACGTTCCCCAGACTAATGGACCGACGCGCAACAGGGGCAGCGGAGTCGAAGCGCCGCGCAAAGTGGGAGGGGCAGGGAAAGACGCGCTGTTCATCGTGCAGAAGGGCCTACCCACCACTTGAGAATGACTCTCAATTTCCGTCAACACCCAAAAGCGATCCTCCCAAATTTTTCACGCGCCAGAAGCGCGCTGCGGAAGCGGGCGGGACGCCCGCGCTCCCTTTGCGGCGCGCCTTCGTTCAGCCGCCGACCATCAGACGCACCACTTCATCGGGGTGCGTTTGCGTGATGAGGCGTTCGCCGGCCACCCGCCCCCGACGCAGCACCAAAATGCGGTCACTCACGGCGAAGATGTCGGTGAGGTTGTGTGAGATGAAGATCACGGCCACGCCGGCAGAACGGAGATTTTGGATGAGGCTGACCACCTTGCGTTGCTCGGGCACACCCAACGCTGCCGTCGGCTCATCCATGATCAGCAACTTGGCTTTCCAGTGGATGGCCCGGCCGATGGCCACGGCCTGCCGCTGACCGCCCGAGAACGACCGCAACGGCAGTTCCAAGCGCTGCAAGTGGATGCCGAGGCCGGCGAGCGTTTCGGCGGCTTCGGCGCGCATCTTGCGCCGATCGATCACCGGGACACCAAGGATCCGCCGCACGGGTTCGCGGCCAAGGAAGACGTTGGCGCCGACGTCGAGGTTGTCGGCGAGCGCCAAGTCTTGGTAGATGGTCTCGATGCCCGCGTCGCGCGCTTGCTGAGGGTTTTCGAAGGTCACGCGCCGACCCTCCAGCGTCACGGTGCCGCCGTCGGGCCGATGCACGCCGGAGATGATTTTGATCAGGGTCGACTTGCCAGCGCCGTTGTCGCCGGCCAAGGCGAGGACTTCACCGGCGCGAACTTGCAGGCCGACGTCACTCAGGGCCTCGACGCCCCCGAAACGTTTGGAGACGCCGTCGACGTTCAAAACGGAGGCAGGGGGCGCGGGTTCAACCTTCATCGAGGCGTCCTCCGGTGGCGCGGCGTTGGGCTTGGTCGATGAGCACGGAGATGATGATGACCACGCCGACGGCGATGAATTGCCAGAACGGTTCCACGTTGACGAAGACCAAGCCGTACTGGATCACGGCGATGATCAGCGCGCCGATTACGGTGCCGACGATGGTGCCCGAGCCGCCGAACAGGCTAGCGCCCCCGATGACGACCGCGGCGATGCTGTCGAGGAGCAACGGTTCGCCGGCCTGCGCCGCACCGGCGGAAAAGCGGGCGGCGTAGAGGATGCCGCTGGCAGCCGCGCACGCCCCCGAAAGCACGTAGAGCGCGACGGTGTTGCGCGAGACGCGGATCCCGGCGCGCAGGGCGGCTTGGCGGTTGCCGCCGATCGCGTAGACGTGCTGGCCAAAACGCGTGTGCGCGAGCAGGATGTGGGTGGCGCCCACGAGCACGACGGTGATCAGCACCACGACGGGGATGCCGCCGACCGCGCCGTTCCCGAGGAAGGCCAGGACGGGGTTGCTGACCGGCACGGTGGTGCCGCCGGCCAGCAAGTAGGCTGCGCCGCGCGCCACGCCATACATCCCGAGCGTGCCGATGAAGGGCGGCACGCGCAAGCGGGCGACCATCCAGCCGTTGATGAGGCCAGGTACGGCCGCAAGCGCCGCGGCGGCGGCCATCCCGAGGACGACGGCTGGCACCGGACCCAACGAAGGGCCGGCGGCATTGACAAACCGGGATAGCACCACCGCCGACATGCCCATCGTGAACCCGACCGAAAGGTCGATCCCGCCCGAGATCACCACGAAGGTTTGCCCGAGCGCCAGGAGCAGGGGCGCCACCGCGAAAACCGCGATGCTCTGCACGTTGAACGGGTTCAGGACGAAGCTCGCGTGGTACAACGCTTGCGCCCACACTTCGAACACCACCACCAGCACGATGAGGAAGAGCCACGCGCGGAATGCGCTGAGGGTGGCAAGCAGCGCACGCTCGCGCCCGTTCGCGCCGGGAGGGACCACCGTTGGGGACGACGGGTCTGACGGCGTCGCCGACAAGGCGTCATGCGGGGCCTGGGTTTGGCGGTCGTGCACAGCCACAGGACGAAAAAGCGTTCAGCAAGGCACGCCAACGCCGCGCGCCCACCAAGCTAATCGGAATAGACGAACCGTTTCACGTTGGGATCGTCCACGTTCGTTTTGTCGATTACCGTGAACCCGGTGCCAATCAACGGCGGGACCGATTGCCCGTTGAGGTGGGCGAACGCGGAGACTACCCCGAAGTAACCGATTTCGGCGGGGTGTTGCGCGATGGCAATGTCGACGTTGCCATTTTTTATCTCGTTGACGATGGACGACGGGGCGTCGAAAGCCACCACCTTCACTTTACCTGACGCGTTGCTCTGCTTCACCCCGTTGGCCGAGCCGGTCGCGGAGAACAGGTTCGCGCCAAAGACGCCCGCAAGGTCCGCGTTGCGGGCGAGCACCGACTGGAGTTGCGACGCCGCCTTGTTGGCGTCGTCGTCGTTGAACTGGGTGTCGAGCACGGTCACGTTGGGGTGCTTCTTCATCTCCTCTTTGAAGCCTTGCTCGCGTTGGTCGGTGGTGGAGATGCCCGGCTTGACGTTAGAGACGAAAACTTTGCCCTTGTCGCCGATCGCCTTGGCGAGCGCGCGCGCGGCGATTTGGCCGCCGAGCACGTTGTCAGAAGCCACGTAGGCGAGCGGAAAATCCGCGTTGCCCGACCCGGTCTGGTAATGGCCGTCGCAGATGAAGGTGTCGACCGTGAGCACCGGGATGCCTGCGTCCGCCGCCTTCTTCAGAGGTTCAACGAGTTGAGTTTTGTCGGTCGGCGCGATCAGGAGGGCATCGGGTTTCCGACCGATGACGGCGTTGAGCACGGGCACCTGCTGCACGGGATTAAACTCCGGGGCACCCTGAAACACCAAGTCCACGCCGAGCGCATCGGCGGCAGCTTGGGCACCTTTGCGCATGGTGATGTAGAACGGATCGGTCGTCAGGCCGGGAATGAGGGCCACCGTGCGTTTGGGACCGGCGGCGGTTGCGCCCGACGGTGACGACAAGTGGGCGGCAACCAGGGATAAACCTGCCAAGAGCGGCAGCCAACGGCGCACAGCGTGCAAGGATCGGATGGGGATCATGGGGGGGAGGCGAGCGGGTTCACGCCCGGCGCCAACGGTTACGGGCACCCGGCCTTTTGTCAATTTTGAAGTATCGCCCGGCGGCCCTCGGTCATTTTGGCCGCGATCGTCCGGGGCGGGACGCCCACCAGGGGTTACCAGCCGGCCCGCGCTCGCCGCCATTTCGCGGTTGAAGGAGGCGACCCCGGTCGTAGACTCTTTGACCGCGTCCGACTCCCCACGGCCGGTCGTCGCCCGCGGTCCATCCCCCACCCCGAACCTCACTTCTCCCTATGTCGACCACCGCCACGCCTCCTTCCGTCCTCCCACAGCCCTCCTCGGACGCGTCCGCCCGCCACGGCGCGCCGGGCGGCTCGCCCCTGCATGAAGCCTGGGCCAAGCTCGGGCACCGCATCCCGCTCCGCCCTCGCTATGGCAACTTCATCGGCGGTCGGTTCGTCGATCCCGTGCAAGGCCGTTATTTTGGCAATCCCTCGCCGATCACGGGCCACGACTTCTGCGAGGTCGCCCGATCCGGCGCGGAAGACGTCGAGCGCGCACTCGACGCGGCGCACGCGGCGCGCGAGGCTTGGGGTCGCACGTCGTTGGCGGAGCGGTCGCGGGTTCTGAACCGAATCGCGGACCGCATGGAGGAAAATTTGTCATTGTTGGCGTTGGCCGACACCATCGACAACGGCAAACCGATCCGGGAAACCACGGCGGCCGACCTGCCGCTGGCGATCGACCATTTCCGCTACTTCGCCGGAGTCATCCGCGCGCAGGAAGGCGGCATCTGTGAGATCGACCATGACACGGTCGCCTACCACTTCCATGAGCCGTTGGGCGTCGTCGGGCAGATCATCCCCTGGAATTTCCCACTGCTGATGGCGACCTGGAAGCTGGCCCCGGCCCTGGCGGCGGGGAACTGCGTGGTGATCAAACCTGCCGAGCAGACGCCCTTCAGCATCATGGTGTGGCTGGAGCTGATCGGCGACCTGATCCCGGCTGGAGTGGTGAACGTGGTGCAAGGTTTTGGCGTGGAAGCCGGCAAGCCGTTGGCCCAGAGCCCGCGGATTGCGAAAGTCGCGTTCACGGGAGAGACGACCACGGGTCGGCTCATCATGCAGTACGCGAGCGAAAACATCATTCCGGTGACCCTGGAACTCGGGGGCAAATCGCCTAACATCTTCTTCGCGGACGCTTTCGCGGACGACGATGAGTTTGCGGACAAGGCCCTGGAAGGCTTTGCGATGTTTGCGTTGAACCAGGGCGAGGTCTGCACGTGCCCGAGCCGGGCGCTGGTGCAGGAATCGATCTATGACCGGTTCATGGAACGCGCGCTGGCCCGCGTAGGCAAAATCAAGCAGGGCAACCCGCTCGAGAGCGACACCATGATCGGGGCGCAAGCGTCCAACGATCAGTTGGAAAAGATCCTGTCCTACATCGACATCGGCCGGGCGGAGGGCGCAGAGGTCCTGGCGGGCGGCAACCGGGCCCAACTCAACAACGGCTTAGAGGACGGGTACTACGTCGAACCGACGGTGTTTAGGGGTCACAACCGCATGCGGGTCTTCCAGGAAGAAATCTTTGGTCCGGTCGTTTCCGTGACGACGTTCCAGGACGAAGCGGACGCGTTGCGCATGGCCAACGAGACGCTCTACGGATTGGGGGCAGGCGTTTGGACGCGGGACGGCAACCGCGCGTACCGCATGGGGCGGGGAATCGAAGCGGGCCGGGTCTGGACCAATTGTTACCACCTTTACCCGGCCCACGCGGCTTTCGGCGGCTATAAACAGTCGGGCTTTGGCCGCGAGAACCACAAGATGATGCTGAACCATTACCAACAGACCAAGAACGTGCTGGTCTCGTACAGCCCGAAAGCGTTGGGCTTCTTCT
>CAXUNV010000229.1:0-7454 GCA_964252355.1 uncultured Chthoniobacterales bacterium
GAGCATCTACGGGATGCGGCCGGCGTGAGGGTGGGAGACGTTGCTCGTCTCTGGTTTCTGGTCCCTGGTCTCTGGTTGGGGAAAGCGGTACTGCGTCTTGCGTTTACGGTTGTGCATTTGGCGTGGACGGCCAGGGAGATCCTAAGGCAGGACCGGCGGGACGCTAGCTATGCCCGGGGCGCGGCTCGAGCGTAGCTCAAAACCGGCGGTGTCTCGTTAGACACCTCTTGCCCTACCTGTCGTCCGTTGGTGGCACCCGGGAACCGGCGACCGCGCAGAGCGCGTCATTTCCGCCCCGTCGCCATCGCGATCTCGCGGCACCGGCCCAGGTCGAGCTTGCCGGAACCGAGCGCCGGCATCTCCGGCACCACTTTGACCCGCTTGGGCATCCACAGGTTGGGAAATCCGGCGGACGCAAGTTTCTCCCGCATCGCGCCCAGCTCCAACGGCACCGTGCTGAGCAGGACCAGCACTTCGCCCTTCGCCTCGTCCGGCACTCCGACGACCACCAGCACGCGCTCCTCTTCGGAGCGCAGGCCGAACTGCTCGACCAGCTTGGCCTCGATGGTTTCGTGCGGCACCATCTCGCCGCCGATCTTCGAAAAGCGCGACACCCGGCCTTCGATGTACAGAAAACCGTCCTCGTCAAAGCGGGCCAAGTCGCCGGTTTTGAACCAGCCGTCTTGGAGTACCTGGGCGGTTTGAGCCGGTTCGTTCAAATACCCTTCGAAGACGTTCGCCCCGCGCAGCCAAAGCATCCCCAAGTGGTAGGGAGACAGGCGTTCACCCGTCTCCGGATGACGGATCTGCGCCGCCTGCCCCGGCAGGAGTTTGCCCGCCGACCCAGCCCGCGCCGACGGTTGGGCGCTGTCGGCCGGCTGATTCTTCATGGGATCGGGCAGGTTCACGCTCACCACCGGCGCCGTCTCGGTCAAGCCGTACCCCTCGTGTACCCGCAAGCCGAAGCGTTCCTCAAAAGCCCGGGCCAACTCCTGAGGCAACTTTTCGGCGCCGGCGATAAGGAGTTTGACACTCTTGAACTGCGCCGGTTCGCACCGCTTCAGGTAACCGCGCAAGAATGTAGGCGTCGTGGTGAGGAGCGTGACGCCGTACTTTTCGATCAGTTCGGCGTTCTTCTGCACGTCGACCGGCGTCGGGTAAGTGACCGTGCGCATGCCTTCCATCAACGGGTGCCACAAGGTCACGGTGCAGCCGAAAGAGTGGAAGAACGGCAGGGACGCCATCAAGGTGTCGCTCCGGTCGAGGCGCACCATCGACCGGAACTGCATGACGTTGCCGATCACGTTGCGGTGGCTGAGCACCACACCTTTGGGTTCGCCCGACGTGCCGCTGGTGAAAAGTAGCACCGCCTCGCGCCGCCCCCCTTTTTTCGGCAACCTCAACGCGGCGCTGATGAGTGCGCTGGGGGCCAGCAGAACGAAAAGCCGCCAGAGCACGATTTGCCGCTTCAACTCCGGCATGATCTCCTCCAGCCGGTAGACCTCCTCCGGCCAGGGAAACTCTTGGAGACGCTTCATCACCGCCTTGGCGGAGATCGCGTGGGAGATTTCGCCGCGCCGGATCGCGGATTCCAAAGCCGTGCGTCCCGCCGTGAAGTTGAGGTTTACGGGCACTTTGTTGGCCAGGGTCACGGCGATGTTGGCGACGATGGCGCCTAGACCGGGGGGCAGCACCACCGCGACCCGGTCCCCGGCATTTTGGCGCTTCAACCAACGGCTGAGCGCGATGGACGCCGCCAGCAGCGTGCCACCCTTCATGCGGCGGCCATCCATGCCGTCGATGATCAGTTCCCGGAATTGGTGGCGTTTGAGGCCCTGCACGGTGGCACGGCCGAGGTGCCGGTCCAGGCCGGGGCGTTCCTCAAAACACCGCTCCCCCAACTCCAGCAACTGCTCCCGGACGGCGCCGATGTTGACGTCGTCCGCCGGGATTGGCGTCCCGTAATGGACGGTCACCGGCCACGGGATCCGCTTGGGCCATTTGAAAAAGTAACGACCCCCCTCGAACGAAAAGATCGATCCCCAGAGCTGGTCCAGCCAAACCGGCACAACCGGCCGTTCGGAAAGGCGGGCGATCAGTTCAAAACCTTTGTGCAGCCGGACCAGGGTGCCCGTCCGGCTGAGTTCGCCTTCCGGAAAGATGCAGACGATTTCCCCGGCCCGGATCCGGTCTGCCGCGGTACGCAGCGCCGCTTTGGCGCGCAGGTTGGAAATCGGGATCGCGCCCACGCTGCGAAAAATCGGGCGAAGCCAACGCAGGTCGTAGATGCTCTGGTGGACGATGAAACGGATCGGGCGAGGGCAGGAGAGCTGCAGCACCACCGCGTCGACGTAGCTGAGGTGGTTCGGCAGGAGCAGAAACCCTCCGGAGGGCAAGCGGTTCAACCCGAGGATTTTTACCCGGTACAGCAAGCTCCCCAGCGCCGTGCCGAGGTGGCGAAGCACCGCTTCCCAGAAGGTCTGACCTGTTCGTCTCGCGGTCATGCAGGATAAAACGACCCACACCCCCAGGGCGGAAAGGCAGATGACGACGAGGCGCGACGTCCACCCAGGAAGTCCGCCGCCGCCGGCGAGGTGGGATCGCCAGTCTGGCACAAAAAATGCCGCTGCAAAGGCGAAAATCGCGGCGAAAACCGCTCCGTGCAAGGGGCCGGCGGACACGGACGAGGGTTTTTGGCTTGGGGCACGGAGCGCTGGTCGCATCCGGGAACGTACCGGCAGCCATCCCTCCTTCGAATCGATAGTTTGAACCGGTTCATTGCGTAATTCGATGGTAGCCGCGCGGCATTTGGGGGGCGTGCAAGCGAGCGCTGTGGTGAAGTAAGGCCGGCAACGTGCGCCGACCTCTCTCCCCCTCGGTTCGTGCCGTCTTGGCCCGCCGGGTCTAAGGGGTTTGTGAGAACGGTCTCCCACCGGGAACCGCGCCCAAGCCGCTTCGCGCGGCGGGCGGAAACCTTGCCTGCGGCAAACCCGCCCGTTAAGGTCGGCCGCATGTCCGACACGCCCATGATGCAGCAGTACCTGAGCATCCGGCGAGGGTTGCCGGCCGACACGCTGCTGCTGTTTCGGCTCGGGGACTTTTACGAACTCTTCATGGAGGACGCCGTGCGCGCCGCGGAGCTCCTGAACGTGGCGCTGACCAAACGGAACGGCATGCCGATGTGCGGGGTGCCCTACCACGCGGCGGAAGGGTACGTGGCCAAGCTAATCGCGGCCGGGCACCGCGTGGCCATCTGCGACCAGGTCGGCGCGGTGCAGCCGGGCAAAATCGTGGGGCGGCAAGTGACGGAGATCGTCAGCCCGGGGACGGTGAGCGACGCCGCTTGGCTGGACGCCGGCCGGAACAATTTTTTTGCGGCGGTGGCCGCGCACAAAGGCACTTGGGGGCTGGCCTTGGTGGACGTCAGCACCGGCGATTTGCGGGTGACCGAGGTTGGCACGCCGGCGGCCTTGGCGGACGAGATCGCGCGGTTCTCACCCTCGGAATTGATTGTGCCGGAAGGGAACGGGGATCTGTCCTGGCCCAACGCGACGCCGTACGACGCCTACGCGTTCGAAAGGCGGCACGCGGAGGACCTTTTGCAGGACCACTTCAAGGTCCATTCCCTGGACGCCTTCGGCTGCGGGAACCTGCCGGCGGCCGTGGGGGCGGCCGGGGCGGCGCTCCATTATTTGAAGCACCAGCTGAGGCGTCCTTTGGATCACGTGCGGACCATGGGCGTGTTCCTGTCGGACGACCACGTCGCCCTCGACCGCGCGACGCAGGCGCACCTGGAAATCGTGCAGGCGCGCGGCGCGGGCGACGACACCAGCCTTCTGAAGGCGCTGAACCGCACGGTCACGCCGATGGGCGCGCGACTGCTCCGGCTTTGGTTGTTGAAGCCGTTGCGCGACCTGCGCGTGATCCGGTGCCGGCAGGACGTCATCGAACGCGGTTTGGAGCAGCCCTACCTGTTGGGTGCCTGCCGCGACGCGTTGCGCGGCGTGCGCGACGTGGAGCGAACCCTGGGGCGTTTGAGCCAGGGTGGAGGGAACGCGCGCGACTTGCGCGCCCTGCGGGTCTCCTTGGAAGCGTTGCCGCCATTGCTTGCGCACCTGCGCGAACTGGCCGGCGCGGAGGTGATCGTCGAGCCCGATGCCTTGGCGCCGAGGTTGGCCCGGGAGATTTCTCCCTTGCCAGATTTATGCGAGCGGCTGGCCGACGCGCTGGTCGAGGAGCCGCCCGCCTCGGTGCGCGAGGGCGGCATGTTCCGGGAGAAGCATCACGCCGGCTTGGACGAGTTGCGCGCCGCCGCGGCGCACGGCAAAGCTTGGGTGGCCTCCCTGCAGCAGCGCGAGATCGAGCGGACGGGCATCCGTTCGTTGAAGGTCCGTTACACGTCGGTTTTCGGTTATTTCATCGAGATCACCCGGGCCAACCTTGGCGCGATCCCCGCCGACTACGTCCGCAAACAGACGACGGTGAACGGCGAACGGTACGTCACGCCGGAGCTGAAGGAGGTCGAGGGCAAAATCTTGGGCGCGGAAGAGCGCGCCCAAGCGCTCGAGCACGAGCTGTTCGTCGCTTTGCGCGAAGCGGTCTTGGAGCGGCTCGAACCGTTGCAGCGAACGGCGGCGGCGCTGGCCCAGCTGGATGCCCTGCTCTCGCTGGCGGAAACGGCGCGCTTGTACGGCTACTGCCGTCCCCGGGTGCACGACGGCGACCGCATCTTCATCGAGGAGGGTCGGCACCCGGTGCTTGATCAGAACGTGACGGCGGAAAAGTTCGTGCCCAACGACTGCTGCCTCGACGGCGACGAGCACCGTCTGGTGCTCCTGACCGGCCCCAACATGGCCGGCAAGAGCACCTTCATCCGGCAAGTGGCGCTGCTGGTGTTGATGGCCCAGGTCGGCAGCTTCGTGCCGGCCCGCTCGGCCGAAGTCGGGTTGGTGGACCGGATCTTCACGCGCGTCGGCGCCTCCGACGACCTTTCCCGCGGGCTTTCCACGTTCATGGTCGAGATGAACGAAACCGCCAACATCATCCACAACGCCACCGCGCGTTCCCTGGTCGTGCTGGACGAAATCGGGCGCGGCACCAGCACCTTCGACGGCTTGTCGATCGCCTGGAGTGTGGCCGAACACCTCCACGATGCCCTGCGGACGCGCACGCTGTTCGCCACGCACTACCACGAGATGACGGAATTGGAGGCGACCTGTCCCGGGGTGAAGAACTACAACGTGGCCGTGCGCGAGTGGAACGATCAGATCGTGTTCCTGCGCAAGATCCAGCGTGGTCCGGCGGACAAGAGTTACGGCATCCAAGTCGCCCGGCTCGCGGGGTTGCCCCCCGTGGTGTTGAACCGCGCCAAAGAAATCCTGGCCAACTTGGAAGCGTCCGAGCTGAACGCGCAAGGCCGGCCGCGCTTGGCGGAGGCCCGCGTGTTCAAAAGCCGCGCGCGCCGCACCGACGCGGCCAAACCGCAACTGAACCTGTTCGATTACCGGCCCGGGGGTAAGGACGAACGGCGTCTCTAGTTTCTGGTCGGCCAAAGCATCGTGCGGCGTTTGGCGTTTGGCGTGGGCAGCAGCGACCGCCTGGGAATGATGGTAAGGCAAGAGGTTTTTGCCTTACCCGCACGCCGGACGATTCAAGCCCGCCCGAACCACCCTGGCTCCGGGAAACTTGCCTGCGGTGGGGCGTTACCCCCCAGACGGAGCGGAAAATCGGACCCTGCGCCAGGTTGTCGACCGGCCGGTCTGAGCCGTGCACGGACCGACCCTGACGGCGTCTAGGCATGGTTCGCGGCCCGGCACCCTCCGCCCAGCCGCCGTGTACCCTGAAAGCTGCCCCTTCTGCCGGCCGGGGGTAAACGCCCGACCTGGCCGCCCGCGAGCTCCCGCCGCTCCCTAACCAGAAACAAGGGACGCGCAACGCCTTCACCCACCCGTCTCCCCGATCACCCGGTCTTGGAACCGTAGGATGTCGTGCAGGGTGACCACCCCCGCCAGGGCGTCATCCGCACCCGCCGTGGTGAGCAACGCCATTTCCTGGGAGCCGTCGACGAGTTGGCGAACCGTTTCCCGGATTGACGTCGACGGCGTGACCCGGACGGCTGGGTGCACCGGCACCGGCCCAGGGTCGTCGCGTTCGGCGTCCGCACGGGCCACCACACCCCGCACGCGCCCGTCGACCACCAACGGCAAGTGGCGGTAGGGCACTCGGGTAAACAGGTCGCGGAGGGCGTCGCGTGCGTCGCTCTTGGCGCAGGTCGGGGAGAAGTTCGCGATCGCCGCCACGGGCCGCGCTTGGAGCGCCTCCAACGACCGCGGCGGGATGTGGCGTTCCAAGTCGACGCCGTCCCGGGCGAGGATTTCGGAGTAAAAGTTCTCCTGGCACAGCGTCCGGCTCACCGCTTGGCTCACCAAGGTGCCGATCATCAACACCGGCACAAAGGCGAACTCGTGGGTCATCTCGAAGACGATGACGATGGAGGTGAGGGGCGCACGCACCACCGCGCCAAGGCAGGCGCTCATGCCGGCCACGGTCAAGGCAATCCCGTCGGAGGCACCCAACGGCAGGAAAAGCCGCGAAAACTGCGCCACGGCCAAGCCGGCAGCCGCGCCAAAAAAGAGGGTGGGCGAAAAGATGCCGCCGGCCCCACCCCAGGCGTAAACGGCGACCGTGGCGGCGAGCTTGGCCGCCAGCATCAGCACCGCGACTCGGCCGTTGACGGAGCCGTGCAACATCGCCTCAAGGTCCGGGTAACCTAACCCAAATACCCCCAAGTGACCGGTGCCCAGGAAGACCGCGCAGCCGAGTACCCAGTTCAGCAGGGCACCAGTCGCCGGGCGCAACGGCTCCGGGATCCGGCTGGTTCGACGGACCCGTGCCCGCCAGCCCAAAGTCAGCTTCTGGAAAACGCACCCAGCCAAGGCCGCCAGCGCCGCGGTCGGGACCACCAGCAGGAAGGTCGGCCACCAAAACCGGCGCACGGGCGGGATGTCAAACGCGGGCACGTTCCCCACCAAGGTGTGTGAAACGAACGTCGCGGTGACCGCCGCGATCAGGACCTGGGCAAAAAACCGGGTGCTGTTGAGGGCCTCGACCACCTCCTCCAAAACGAAAGTGATGGCCGAAAGCGGCGTGTTGAACGCGGCCGCCAAGCCGGCGGCGGCGCCGCTGAGCAGCGCCGGCCGCCGCCCCTGCTTAGCCACCCCGAACATCCCGGCCAAGTTAGAAGCCACGGTGCCGGCGATGTGCACGCTCGGCCCTTCGCGCCCCAGGCTGGAACCGCCGCCCAGGGTCACCATCCCCGCAAGGAATTTGGCGAGCACGACGCGCGCCCGGATGAAGCCAAAGTCGCGCCAAAAGGCGACCTTCACCTGCGGGATGCCGCTGCCCGCCGCTTGGCGGCGGAGGGGACGGCGGAGAACCCCGGGCAGGAGCGGGGG
>CAXUNV010000230.1:0-7423 GCA_964252355.1 uncultured Chthoniobacterales bacterium
CCCACGGGGTGCGCTTCGTCCTGGCGGATGATGCGGTGTTGCAAATCGCGGCGCGGTCGGGGGAGGTGGGCACCGACACGACCGCCTACTGCCAAAACCTTTTTCGCGATTATCCGTACGGCCTCAAACTGCTGCGCGACCGTAATGCCGACGCGGCGTTTGTGGTGCCGGCTGCGGCCTTGGACGATCCAGACCGGTTCCTGAGCGAGCAGGTCGTGGAGTTTTACCGAAAGGCGGAGCACCCGTGAACGCCCTGGCCAAAAAGGCCGACTACCCGCCGCCGATCCGCGAACTCGTTGGGCAACTGCGGCGAATGCCCGGGGTCGGCCCGCGCAGCGCGGAGCGAATCGCGTTGTGGATGGTCCAAACGCCGGACGCTCGTCCGCGGGAGGTGGCCGAGGCCATCGCCGCCGCGGCAGAGCGCATCCGGCCGTGCACGGAATGCGGGTTTTTCGCCGAGGGCGAGCGGTGCGCGATCTGCGCCGACGCCTCTCGGGATCGCCAATCCCTTTGCGTGGTGGAACGGGCAACGGATGTGGTCTTTTTGGAACGCACCGGCGCGTTCGCCGGCGTTTACCATGCCTTGGGCGGCCGGCTTTCGCCCTTGGACCGGGTCGGTCCGGAAGATCTGCGGCTCGACGCGCTGCTGGAGCGGGTGCGTCGACAAGGCGTCGCCGAGGTGATCCTCGCGTTGGGAGCCGACGTGGAGGGGGAAGCCACGGCGAGTTACGTCGCCGATCTCTTGGCGCCGGAACGCGTCCGCGTGTCGCGCCTAGCTCAGGGGATGCCTGCGGGTCTCGGTTTGGAAAACGCCGACGACCTGACGATTGCCCGCGCGTTCCGGGGGCGGACGGAATTAAAATTGTAACAATTGCATCAGTTGCATCAATGAAGACGGGCTTCCCAGCTGAAGGTTCGCCGTTCGTGCGGCGACGAGAGGCGTTTGGTGGATGCGATTAATTACCATGGGTGCCGTTGATGCAATTTCCCCAATGATCCCCACCTCCGAACGTATCCTCGTAGCCATGTCCGGCGGGGTGGACAGCAGCGTGGCGGCCGTGCTTCTGCAACAGGCCGGGGCCGACCTGGAAGGCGGCTACATGAAGAATTGGGTCAACGAGGAAAACCTTCCTGGCGATTGCCCGTGGCAGCAGGACATCACCGATGCCCAGGCGGTGGCGGACGCGCTCGGCGTGCCTTTCCGCGTCTACAATTTGATGCGGGCGTACCGGTCGAGGGTGGTGGACTACCTGCTGAAGGGGTACCAGGACGGCGTCACACCCAACCCCGACGTAATGTGCAACCGGGAGATGAAGTTTGGCGTGTTCTTGGAATTGGCGCGGGAGCTCGGGTTCGCGGCGGTGGGCACCGGCCATTACGCGCGTCGCGCCCAACGGGAAGACGGTTCGTGGGACATCTTGGAAGGCGTCGACAAAACGAAGGATCAATCGTACTTCCTCGCGCTGCTGCGCCAGGAGCAGGTGGCGGCGGCCCGGTTTCCCGTGGGTGAACTACGGAAGGGCGAAGTTCGCGAGTTGGCCCGACGCCACGGTCTGGTGACCGCGGGCAAAAAGGATAGCCAAGGCATCTGCTTCATCGGCGACGTCAAGATGTCGGACTTCCTGCGCGCCTTTGTGCCTGACCGGCCCGGGCCGATCAAGGACCGAACCGGTCGGGTGCTCGGGGAGCACCGCGGGGTTCACTTTTACACGCTGGGTCAACGTCGCGGGTTGCGCGTGCCGTCCAACACGCCGCATGAAGCCTACGTCGTCGTCGAAAAACGCGCGTCGGCCAACGAGCTCATCGTGGCTTTTGACCAGCCGGAGACCGCGGGTTTGTACGCCCGCCGCTGCCGCTTGACGTCGCTCAGTTTCATCAATTGCCCGCTCGACGGGGTGCTCCGCATCGCCGCCAAACCTCGCTACCGCGCCCCGGCCGCGGCCGTCCGGTTCGAAAGCGGCACCGACGGAACGGCGCTTCTGGAGTTTGACGAACCGCAACGAGCCTTGACCCCCGGGCAGATTTGCGCGCTTTACGACGGCGAGCGCCTGTTGGGCGGCGGGGTTTTCCAAGAGGTGTACGGTTGAACTGGCGACAGGGCGTTTGGCCGCCCGCGGAGGCGAAGGCTTCTTACCATGGTTGAGCGCCTGCGCCTCCGGGATTTCCGCTGCTTCAACCGGCTGGAGCTGGAGTTTCACCCTCAGGTGACCTGCCTGGTGGGCCGCAACGCCATCGGGAAAACGTCGTTGTTGGAAGCGGTGGCGGTATTGTTGCGCCTGCAATCTCCCCGTTCCACGACGTTGGCAAACGTGTTGCGCGCCGGTTCGCGCGGGCTTGTGCTGGACGGCGACGTGGCTGGACGGCACCTGCAGTTCTATTACAGCGCGAGCCGTCGCAAGCTGGCCCTCGACAGCGTTGAGCAAAAGGACGCCGCCGCTTACCTCGGCATCGCGCGGGTAGTCTACTTGGCCAACTCAGACATCGACCTGGTGCGCGGCCCGGCGGAAGGGCGCCGCCGATTCTTAGATTTTCTGGGTGCGCAACTGCTCGCCAACTACCGCGACGTCCTCCGCTCGTACGAAAAGGCGCTTCGCTCACGGAATGCCTACCTGAAGATGTACCCGGCTCGCCCGCGGGAGGTGCGGGCTTACACGGGTGTGTTGGTGCGGTTCGGGCAGCAGTTGTCCGCCCTGCGCGCGTTCTTGGTGGAGCAGTTGGAACCGGAGGTGATCGAAGCCTTCAACGCGGTAAGCGACCGTGGCGAGGCCCTTGGTGCGCGCTACTCGCAGGGTGCGACCGACGACTTCGAGCGGGCGTTGCACGAAAGCGCAGAGCAGGAGGCGCGGTTGCGCACGACGACCGTCGGACCGCACCGCGACGACCTGCACCTGCTTTTGCAGGGCCGGCCGGCGGAACTGTTCGCCTCCGAAGGTCAGCAGCGCACGCTGGCCATCGCGTTGAAGCTGGCCCAAGCCAACCTGCTGAAGGCCCAGTTCGCCGAGCCGCCGGTGCTCCTGCTCGATGACGTCTTTGGCGAGTTGGACGAAGCGCGCCGCAACCGGTTGATGCGCGAACTGCCGACCGCATCTCAGCGGGTGATCACCACCACCACCCTGAGTTGGATGTCGGATCGACCCGAGGGCGCCATCTACCGCCTGCACGACGGTGCCGAAAACGGCGAACGCGTCGTCACCGTGGCCGACCGACCCTGAGGGAGGTCAACGCGCCTCGATCCCGCTTTTCAGTTCCTCAATCGCCTGTGACCAATCGGCTGCCGCGTCGCCCACTTCACCGGCCTGCCGGCGGCGTTCCGCGATGAAGTAAGCGCGCAATTGGATCTGTTCGAAGGAGGGCTCCTCGGATGTCTTCGGGGCCGCGTCGCCCGCTTGGCTCAACACCGTCACTGGTCCTGCCGTGACCGGTTCCGTCGACCCTTTCGGCTCCGCCGTGCCTTTGGCGCTCCCCTTCTTCCTGCCCCCTTTGGGGTCCGCAGACGTGGCGCCGATCGTGCGTGCCGCTTTTGGGCGCGAGATCAAGGGCGTCTCAGGCGCCAAGCCCTCCTTGCCCAAGTCTGCGCCGGTGGCCGCCGCAGTCAGATCCGCTTCGTGAACGCCGCCTACCTTACCCTTGCTGCCCTTTTTGGCCGAACGCTTTTCCGAAGTACCCTTTTTTGCTTTTTGATCGCCTTCCATAAATCCGGCTCCGATGAGTTTCAGCGGCAGAGGTTAAAGAGAATCCGCCGTCAGTAAACAAAAAAGGCAATGGGCGGGGGCGGGCGCCCGGGGGGGAATGGAGGGTTCGAGGCCGGGATCCGACGGGAGAGGATCGCCTCCGTTTGCGCGGTGCGGGCGAACGCCGGTTGCACTGCGGCGGGTCTAATCTAGGGTTGCACCGGTCGTGAACGTCGCGTTTCTCCAACCTGCGCCGGACCGGGTCGGCGTGAAGATTTGCGGCCTGACGCGGGCCGCCGACGCTGAGGCGGTGGTTGCAGCCGGTGCCGACGCCGTCGGGGTGGTGCTGTACGCACGCTCGCCGCGCTGCGTGACGCTCGCCGAAGCCGTCGGTTGGTTGTCGCCGTTGGCCGGCGTCGTTGGACGGGTGGCGCTGTTGGTCAACCCGACGCGCGCCGAAGCGCGGCGCGCACTCGACTGCGCGGCCATCGACGCCCTGCAACTGCACGGCGACGAAAGTCCGGCGTTCGTCGCGGATTTGGCAGGTGCCGGTAAGCCCGTCTTCAAAGCCCTCCGGATCCGCGGTTCCGCCTGCCTGCAGGCGGTGGCCACCTACCCGGCCGGACCCGTGCTGCTCGACGCCTATCGGTCGGGTGCTTATGGGGGTACCGGGCACGCTTTCGATTGGCGTTTGCTGGAGGGTTTCGCGCGCCCTTTCATTTTGTCCGGGGGATTGCAGCCGGACACCGTCGGGGCCGCGGTCAGGCAGTGGCGCCCGTTCGGCGTCGACGTCTCCAGCGGGGTAGAGAGCGCCCCCGGCCGCAAAGATCCGACCTTAGTCCGGGCGTTCGTCGGTGCCGTCCGCACCGCGACCCTCCCAACCCCAACTTCTGGGGTTGAGCCCGCACGCGATTCCAGGAAGTTGCCCGTGCATGGAAACGGCGACGGCAGATCTGAAAATCGCGGTCTTGGCGGGTGACGGTATCGGGCCCGAGGTGATGGCTGAGGGGCGCAAGGTGCTGCAAGCCTTGGCGGAGCGGGGCCGGTTCAACCTTCGGGCCTCCGATGGTTTGGTGGGCGGCGCGGCCATCGACGCGGTCGGCCAAGCTTTGCCGGCCGAAACCCTCGCCTTGTGCGAGGGGAGCGACGCGATCCTTTTCGGCTCCGTCGGAGGACCGAAGTGGGAAGCGTTGCCGCCCAAGGAACAACCGGAACGCGGCGCGTTGTTGCCGTTGCGCAAGCACTTCGGCCTCTACGCCAACCTGCGTCCCGCGATCTGTTTCCCGGAGTTGACGGCCGCGTCCCCGCTCCGGCCGGACTTGGTGGCCGGCGGCTTTGAGATCCTCTGCATTCGTGAACTGACCGGGGGTCTCTACTTTGGAAAGCCGAAACAGACCTACCAAGAGGCTGGCGAGACGGTGGCGGTCGACACGATGGTCTACCGTGAGAGCGAGATCCGCCGCGTCGCCGAATTGGCGTTCGGGCTTGCCCGCCAGCGCGGCCGGGGGTTGGTGTCGGTCGACAAAGCCAACGTGCTCGACAACGGCCTGCTCTGGCGCCGGGTGGTCCGCGAAATGGGCGAGCGCGACTACCCCGACGTGCCGTTGAAGCACCTTTTGGTGGACAACGCCGCCATGCAGTTCCTGCGTTACCCTCAATCGTTCGACGTCGTCGTCACCGAGAACTTGTTCGGCGACATCTTGAGCGACGAACTCGCCATGATGACGGGATCGATCGGCATGCTGCCCAGCGCCAGCCTGGGCGACACGCGGGCCGGCGCGCGCCGGTTCGGGCTGTTTGAACCCAGCGGAGGATCGGCTCCAGACATCGCCGGCAAAGGCATCGCCAACCCGACGGCGCAGATCCTCTCCGCGGCCATGATGCTGCGGCATGCGTTCGGCCTGCACGAGGATGCTGCGGCGATCGAGGCGGCCGTCCGCAAGACCGTCGGCGACGGCCTGCGCACGGCCGACATCTGGACCGAGGGTTTCACCCGCGTGACCACGACGGAGTGGGGGGACGCCGTGGTGCGGAATTTGGAAGCGTGAGGAAGCGAGCGCGACTGAGCGCGACCGAGCGGGTGGGGCGTCACCCCCCGGCCGGCTGGAAACCGCGACCCGCGGGGTGGATGCCTGCCGGGCTGCCAGCCGTGCCTGCACGCTTCCAGGGTCGTTCCCCAGCGGCTCAGACCAGCCGGGTCGCCCGCTCGGTCCCGCTCGGTCGCGCTCGGTCCCTACTTGGCCTGGCGCGCCGTCCACGCGTACAACCCGGCGGTGAGGGCCGCAAACCCCACCAAACCCAGCGCCAATCCCGCCGACCCGAAACTGTCGCCCACCACCGCAAGGGGTGCCGCTCGGTTCGTCCCGACGATCAAGGCGGCCAACAGGACGCCGAAGAGGCTCTCTCCCACGATCAAGCCCGAGGCGAGCAGGACGCCGAGACGTCCGGCGTGGGCCGAACGGCGCTGACGCTGCGCCCAACGATCGTAAAAATGCCCGATCGTCGCGCCCACCACGATGGGCGCGGTGGTCGCCATCGGCAGGTAGATGCCGATCCCGACTGCCAAAGGCGGCAACGCCCCCCTTTTTTCCCGGCGTAACCACTCGTCCACGGCCACCAGGACGACGCCGATCAGCGCGCCCGTGCCGATCAGGCCCCAGTTGAGGTTGCCTTCGAGCGTCCCGCGCGCCAGCGCGGAGATCAACGTGGCCTGAGGCGCCGGCAGCGGTTGGTTGCCAGTCGTCGCGCCGGCCGGTCGGGGCGCGCCGGCAAACCCGTACGCTTGGTTTAGGAGGTCAAGGATCGGTGGAATGACGAGCGCCCCGGCAAAGACCCCGAAGATTAAGGCGACCTGCTGTTTCCACGGCGTGGCGTCGACCAGTTGGCCGGTCTTGAGATCCTGAAGGTTGTCGTTGGCGATGGTTGCGACGGAGAAGACGATGGCCGTGACGAAAAGGGCCAGGGCAACCAGGGCGGGTCCAGTTTCGGCGCGGTTGGCGGTGAGTCTGCCCACCGCCCCGAGCACGATGGCCGCGCCGATGACCGTCAGGATGCCGACGCCGGAGAGCGGGCTGTTGGACGAACCGATCAGGCCGGCCATGTAGCCGCACACGCCTGCCACCATGAAGCCGACCACCACGATGTAAACCAATCCGGTCAACGTCAGGGCGGCGGTCCCGGCGGCGAGGGGTGTATCGCCCAGGAACCCCACCAGTAAAAAGGCGAGGGGAATCAGCGCCAGCCCACTGATGGTTCCGACGATGCCGATCGGCAGGTCGCGCTCTGTCCGGGGGAGTGTGCGCGGACCGACCGCGGTCCGTCGCGAGGCGGCGATGGCACCTTGCAGGCCGGTCAGGACGGGCCGCGCCAACTTGCCCAACGTCCAGATGGCGGCGATGCCGATGGTGCCGGCGCCGATGAACCGGACCTGCTTGCTCCAAACCAGGAGCGCGGCATCTTCCGGACTCCCGGGCGTGCCCTGTAGGGCGGTGAGGAGCGGGGTCAGCACGCCCCAGGCTAGAAGCAGGCCCACGAGCATGGCGGAACCGACCGCCAAACCGACCAAATGGCCGGCCGCGAGCAAGGCCAGTGAAAACGAACCGCTCAACCCGGTCGCAGCCCGTCCCATCCGCCAGAAAGCGGTCACCTCCCCGGCAAACAGGCGGGTGGCCGTGACGGCCGCAAACCCGGCCGCGGCAAGCGACCCGGTGACCACCGCGCCCAGCCCTTGGCGATTTCCCGCCTCGCCCTCT
>CAXUNV010000231.1:0-7159 GCA_964252355.1 uncultured Chthoniobacterales bacterium
GGGGAAGGGCCGCTTCCCGCCGGCGCAGCGTAGCGCTGCGGGCAGGGCGCCGCCACCCCGCCCGCAGGTGGGGCGCAACTGCGGGGCGGTGGCCATCCCCGTTTAGTTACGGGCGTCTGCGCTACCCGCGTCGCCCGTGGCCGGCGTTCTAGGGCGGCTGCGGCTGCGCCGGATCATCTTCTTTTCCCTTTTGGCCTTTGCCATTGGCCATCCGTCATTTGCCATGTGCGAAGCGCCTTCACCGCGGCGTGACAAACGGCACCGGGGCGATTCCATTTCAGACTTATGGGAATTCACGCCGACCACTGGATCCGCCGCCAAGCCAAGGAACGCCGGATGATCGAGCCTTTCGAAGAAACGCTCGTGCGCCGCGACGGCAACGGCACGCCCGTGATCAGCTACGGGCTGTCGAGCTACGGTTATGACCTGCGCGTTGCGGACGAGTTCATGGTCTTCACCAACGTCTTCAGCACGGTGGTGGACCCGAAGGCGTTTGATGACCGCTCTTTTGTGGAGATGCGCGGCCGGTCCTGCCTCGTTCCGCCGAATTCCTTCGCGCTCGCGCGCAGCGTCGAATATTTTCGCATCCCGCGCGAGGTGCTCACGCTCTGCGTGGGCAAGAGCACCTACGCGCGCTGCGGCATCATCGTCAACGTGACGCCGTTCGAACCGGAGTGGGAAGGTCACGCGACGCTCGAGATCTCCAACACCACGCCGTTGCCCGCCCGCATCCATGCCGGCGAAGGTCTCGCGCAGGTGCTCTTTTTTTCGGCCGACGAGGGTTGCGAGACGAGCTACGCCGATCGCGGCGGCAAATACCACGCCCAGCGCGGCATCACGGTGCCGCGGGTATGAACTGCGCGCGCGCGCAACACCTCAAGCGCCGGCCAGCGGTTGCCAAGCGCGCGAGATGGCTTTCTAGTGGGCGGTCGCCTGCGGCGGCTTCACCCAAGAGTTTTTGACGATGTCGCTTGAACCCCTCGAAATCCCGGATCCCTTCCACCCGGCCGTCGTTCATTACCCCATCGTCCTGACGCTGTTTGGGACCCTGCTGGCGTTGGGCGCGCTGTTGACGCGGCGCGGCAAGCTCCCGTTGTGGACCTTCCTGCTTTTTCTGGCTGCGGCGGTCGGCGCGCACTACGCCGTTCTCACCGGTAACTTGCCGGGGGCTACCGCGTTGCCGGCGGGGGTGCGGGCCCTGCTCCGGGAACACATTGAATGGAGCGAGCGCGCCCGAAACTTTGATCTCATCACTGCGGGCGTGGCCGCCCTGAGCCTTTTGGCGTGGCGCCTCGGGCGGATCCGCCGGGTGCTCGCGCTGGTGACCTTTGGGCTGGCGCTGTTCACCTCCTACGGCGTGTTGAAGTCGGCGGAGAACGGTCGGAAATTAGTCTACGAACGTGGCGTCGGGGTCAACGCGGCCGCGACGCCGGCGGCGGGCATGACGCTGGCCGCACCGGCCGGACCGTCCCCGGCCAGGTAAACGTCTTTTCGCGCCCGCGCCGCCTCTGGCGAGGAACCGTCGCTCCAGGGTCGACGGCCGGGCGGCCCCCGCGTAAGCTCAAGCAGTTTATGAGCTTACCTGCGATAGGGTTTGTCGGCGTCGGCCGCATGGGGGCAAACATGGCGCGACGGCTGAAGGAGGTGGGTTACCCCATCGCGGCCGTGTACGACGTCCAGCGTGCCACCGCCGAGGCCGTGGCTGCGGAACTCGGAGCGGAACCGGCGGAACGCGTCTCTGCGGTGAGCGCCCGAGCGGGCGCGATCTTTACGGTGGTGACCGACGACGCGGCGATGCGGGAGATCTACTTCGGCGCAGACAACCTGTTGCAGCACGCGCGGAGGAAGTTGTTCATCAACTGCGCGACGGTCACGCCGGCCATCCACGTGGAGGTGGCGTCCGCCGGGGCGGCTGCGGGTGCGCACGTTCTGGAGGCGCCCATGGCTTCGAGTATCCCCCAGGCGCGGCAGGGGAAACTTTACATGATGCTGGCCGGCGACCAGGTCGCTTACCGTGAGGCCGAGCCCATTCTTGAACAGTTGACCGTTTCGCGTCATTTCGTGGGTCCGCCAGGAAGCGCGGCCGCCCTGAAAGCTTTGGTTAACATGGTGATGAACATCAACACCGCGGGGTTGGCGGAGGGGTTTGGGTTGGCCGAGGCGCTCGGGCTGGACCTTCGTTTGGTCAAAGAGGTGTTCTCGCAAACGGGCGCAAACTCGCGGGTGCTTGAGACGGACGGCCAAGACATGCTGGACCGCGAGCACAGCGTCTTTTTCTCCGCGGCGCACGCCGCCAAGGACAGCGGGATCGCCGCCGGCTTGGCGCGCCAGCATGGTCTTGATCTGCCGCTGTTGGAGGCGTCCAAACGGCAGTTTGAACGCATGGTGGAAGTCGGCCTTGGCGAGATCGACAAGTCTGGGGTGTCCGAACTCACCTTCCCGTCGCGACGGGTCCGGCGTTGAACGGCGCGGAACATGTCGTTGCGGGTGGGTCGCGCGGGCCCGATGAACCGGCGCACACCACGGGAAAACTCGCCATCGGCAAGGGGCGCGCGATTTTTTTTAGGCAGTGGACACCCGGTCCTCGGGGCAGGCTCTTGGTCGTGCACGGTTTGGGCGAGAGTTCGGGCCGTTACACCCACGTAGGTGACTTCTTTCACCGGGCTGGTTACGAGGTGATGGCCGTAGACCTGCCGGGGCACGGCCGCAGCGACGGCCGTCGTGGGGATTTCGGTTCCTACGAAGTGCTCGCCGCGGGTCTCGACGCCGTGCTCGCCGTACAACCGCTCGCCCGCACGGTGGTGCTGGCGCACAGCTTCGGCGCGCAACTGGCTCTCTGGTCTCTCCCCCGCTCCCGGCACGCGCCGCGCGGGTTGATCGCCAGCGCGCCGTGGCTCGAACTGACGAAGCCGGCCGGGGCCGCCCTTCGCCGGTTCGCGCTTGCCGTCCGGCGCTTTTGGCCCCTCTTTCCGTTTCCCACCGGGATCTCGGGCCAGCGCGTTTCGGCCGACCAAGCGTTTCTCGATGCTCTGCCGGACCGCGAGTTGCGGATTCCGTTCATCCGGGTGCAAAGTTATTTTGAGGCCGAGCGCGCCGCGGCGGAGGTGATGCGCGAGGCGCGGTGCCCGGTGCCGGTGTTGGTGGCGCACGGCGGGCAGGATGACGTGACGTCGCTGGCGGCAACCGAAGCCTACTTTGCCCGGCTGCAAGCCCCCGCGAAGACCTTAAAAGTTTATCCCGGGCGCCGGCATGAGTTGCACAACGACCTCGGGCGCGACGCCGTCCTGGCCGACTATCTCGAGTGGGCGCGCCTCGCCTTAGGCTCGCCGGAGGCCAAATGACAAAGCGGAAACGCTTGTCCTACCAAGCCTTGGTGATTCGTTGCCGCACGGTCTCTTCCGTCGCGACCGCCACGGCGGGATGGCTCAGCCGTTTTTGGCCTTTGTCATTTGGCCTCTAAATGGGCCTTCAGCCGTTGGAGCGCCCCCTCCACCCGGGTTCGCCAGTTAAGGCTGTTGGTGTGCTCGGCGAGCACGCCCGCCGGCGAAGCGGCACCTTCCTGTCGGATCTGCACCTCGACCTCGGTGGCAGCCCCGTCCGGCGCGGCACGGAACATGACCTGCCCGGAGTGGCCCGGCTTTCCGTAAGCCGAGGCACGCCAGGCCAGCAGTTCTCCCGGGCGATCGGCCGTCACCGTGACGCGCCAGATGGTCGTCGCCGGTCCCCGCGGGTGCGCCCGCACTTCGTACTCGGCGGCACCGAGCGATCGAAATTCCTCTACAAACTCGAGCACGGCCGGCAAACTTTCCGCGTCTTTCAAACGGGCATAAACCTCGGCGGGAGGACGGGTAATCGTCACCACGGCCGCCGTGGTGGCGGAGGCGAGTCGGTCCGCGGTGTCGACACCCAAGCTGCCGTAAACGCGGCAATGGCCCCGCAGGGCACGGTACCCGAGGCCCAGCCCCACCGCGATCAGCGCCGCGCGTCGCCACGAAGGGCGGGTGAAGCCGTAAACGATCAGTCCCAGCGCTGCCGCGCCGGAAAACCACCGTTCCCAAGGCGCCACGTTCACCGCCGGTTCATCGGACGATCGGTCGTCCATGCGACACCATCGCACAACCGCACGGGTTGGCGCGTGCGCAAACACCTTTTGTTTTTAGGACACCGTCGTCGATGCTTCTCGGCGTGGATGGGGGCCACGCCATCGCGACCCTTGCCTTGTTTGCCACGACCGCGACCCTCGAGGGGTGTTTTTACGCCCGGGTAAGGCGGGCGCTGCGCCTTGCCGGCGCGACACCCGCACCCACCCCGGCCAGCGGCGCAGCGGTCGCCCGCACCATTTTGGCGGAACATGGGTTGGGGGCAGTGGAGGTAGCGGTCGCGCCAGCCGACGGTGACGATCACTACGATGCTGCGACCGACCGCTTGAGCTTGGCGCCAGGTCACCACGCCCAGGCCACGATCGCCTCGTGGGCGGTGGCCGCCCACGAATGCGGACACGCGTTGCAAAGCTGGGGTTGGCGGGGTGCCACGGGCGGTCGGCGCCGGTTCCGTCCGCCCTTGCCCGCGCTGCCGTGCCTGGGTATGGGCAGCCTCTGGTTGGTCAACGAGCGTACCCGCGCGTTGGTCGTGGTGCTCTGGGCGGCATCCGCTTTGTATCACGCGATCGTTTTTGGTTTGGAGATCGACGCCTCCGTCCGGGGACTGCGCGGTTTGCGCCGGGCGGGCTTGATCCGCACCGCGGCGGAGTCGCAAGCCATCCGTGGCGTCCTGCAAGCCGCATCCCTGCCTTACGGCGGCGACTGCTTCTGCGCCATGGGCTTCTTGGCGCTGACGTTGGCGACCACTTCGTAAGACGGCGCACCCGCACCCGCGCCGCCCGGTGAAACCCCACAAACTCATGGGAAAATACCGTTTTGTCGGTTGGCAAAAGTTGGTGAATGGTGCCTTCCTTCTCCTATGTCTACGACCGAATACGCACACCCCGAAGCTCTGGTGAGCACCGCTTGGGTGGCTGAACATCTGAACGACCCCAACGTTCGCCTCATCGAAAGCAACGAAGACGTGTTGTTGTACGACACCGGGCACATCCCCGGCGCGGTGCACGTCGATTGGCGCGCCGACCTCAACGATCAGACTGTCCGCGACTACCTCGATCCGGAACATTTTGCCAAGCTCGCCAGCCGGATCGGCATCACCCCGGAAACCACGCTTGTGTTTTACGGCGACAAGTCGAATTGGTGGGCCACTTACGCCCTGTGGGTCTTCACCCTGTTTGGCCACCGCGACCTTCGGATCATGAACGGCGGACGGGACAAGTGGACCGCCGAAGGGCGGGAGTTGACCCGGGAAAAGAGATCCTACCCGCCTGCGGATTACCCAGTTCCAGCCAAGCGGGCCGACGACGAAATCCGCGCCTTTTTTGCGGACACCCTGAAACAGAGCAAAGAACGCAAGCCGCTCATCGACGTGCGGTCGCCGGGCGAGTTCAAGGGGGAGATCACCCACATGCCCGAGTACCCGCAAGAGGGGGTGCTGCGCGGCGGGCACGTGCCTGGGGCTAAGTCGGTGCCTTGGAAGACGGCGGTCAACGCCGACAGCACCTTCAAAACGGCAGACGAACTCCGCGGCATTTACCAAAACAACCTCGGTTTCCAACCCACGGACGACATGGTGGTGTACTGCCGGATCGGGGAACGTTCGAGCCACACGTGGTTCGTGCTCACGAAGCTGCTGGGGTTTGAAAACGTCCGCAATTACGACGGTTCTTGGACGGAATGGGGCAACGCGGTGCGCGCGCCCATCGAGAAACCGTGACGTGGCGCGGCCACGCTGGGACCAGAACTCATCAGGGCGTTTCGCGCGGGAATCGCTTGACGAACTTAGGCGCGGATTGCCCGCGGCCGGGGTGTCCCTTTGACGAAAATGGATTGCGATAAACTGGATGAGCTAGGATCTGTAGAGATGGTGGAGAGCGAATCGCATTACCCGCACGGTTTACAAACCATCATCGACCTATTCCAATCGCTCCCCGATGAGGAGAAGCGGGAGACGCTGATCTCCTACGCCGAACAGGCGCCCAAATGGGCGCCCAAAGGCGGCGACCCCTTTGATCTGGAAGATGTGCGCAAGGACGAGGAGTGCACGGATACGGTCGGGGTGTATCTCCGGGTCAGCCCGGAACGGAAGGTCCTCTTCCGCGTGTCGCTCGGACCGCAAGTGCAGACGCTGACCCGCGCGATGACGGCGATCCTTTGCCGTGGTTTGGACAAAGCCGGACTTGACGAGGTGCTGGAGGTGCCGAGCGATTTCGTGCCGAAGATCGTCGGAGCCGACTTGGTGAGGGTCCGCAGTCACACGGTCTATTACGTCCTGACGCGGATGAAGGGGGTCGTTAAAGCTTACCTGAACCGGGAACGGGCGGCGGCGGTCGCGTCGTAGCGTGACGGGCAAATGGCAGTGGGGTGGGAGCGCCCGGGCGGGGGTGACAGGCTTGGGTTTGGCCTTGTTCGGTTTGGGGTGCGCCAAGCCGACCCCCTGCACAAACGTCATCACCGATGATGCGCGTTCTCCCAATGGCCGCCTGAAGGCGGTGGTCTTCGTGCGGCGCTGTCCTGACAACGGCCAGCGTACCACGGAAATCTCCATCCTGCGTCGGGACGAAGCGTTGCCTGATGGCAACGGCAACGTCTACGCCGGGGACGGTCCGGTGGCGGTCAAGGTGGGCTGGCAGACCGACACGAAACTGTCCGTTTACAGCTTGGCGGACCTCACGCGCGCGGGAACCCGGCTCGAGAAGGCGGGCGACATCGCCGTGGAGTACGAGCAGATGATGGAAACGACGCTGCTGCCGCCTTTGGACGCGCCGCCCTCGCCGCCCCCCGCGCCAGAGGGCGATCGCAGATAGCAGATCGCCCATTGCAAAAGGCCGGTCGACGCCTCGCCCGCTTTAGGGAAGCGCGGGCGTTTCGCCCATCACGGGTCGCCCGCATCCCGCGGGCAAGCTTCACCTGGCGGGCCGCCCGGCGGGGGCGCGCAGGCGGCGTCTCGCATCACCCGCCTTGCCCTGCCTCGCGGATCTCGCCACGCGCCACCCGGGACCTACCCACCCCCGATCCTGCGCAAGATGGCCCAGAGCAGCGCGGCGCGTTCAGGCAGG
>CAXUNV010000231.1:7169-7388 GCA_964252355.1 uncultured Chthoniobacterales bacterium
CTCTCCGCATAACTGTATTCGGCTGGGCTGTGCAGGGTGCCGCCGCGCACCCCCAGGTTATCGAGGTTGGGAATACCCGCCGCGGCCAACCGGTTGCCGTCGCAGGTACCGCCGGTGGCCTCGGCGGGGAGCGCCAAGCCGAGTTCGCCTCCGGCCGCCTGCGCCAGGCTCAGCAGCGCTTCGAAGGCGGGCGTCACCGGTTTTGGCGGAGCCCCAAAC
>CAXUNV010000232.1:0-7382 GCA_964252355.1 uncultured Chthoniobacterales bacterium
ACCTGCGACCATCCATGAAACTTACACCTGGATTTGAAGGCGAGGAGCCGGTGCCGGCCGCGCTCTCCACGCCGCACCACCGCGTCGGCGTAAGGGCTTCCACGCGGATCCCTTCGGCCGGCGTGGTAGGCCATCGTGAAACCGGCGACCCGTCCTTCCCACCGCTGGGATCAGCCGACCCCGCGCCCACCCCCGCCGCGGGGAAAGCGCCCAAGACGGCGTGGCGCCGGGTACGCTTTGTGATCCGGGCGGCTGATCCGCTGGAAATTTCGATCCATTGGTTGATCTGCGCGGCGGCGCTGGGCGGGCTGCTCCTGGGCGTCCTCAGCCTTTAACAAGGGCACCGACCGGAAAGCACCAAACACACCACGCGTGAAAAACACAAATCCACTGCCGGCATACAAGAGGGCTGCGTCGCCAAACGCAACGGTTTCGCACAAAGGCACTCTGATGACCTTTTTGGCGGAAGGTAAAGATACGGGGGGAAGTTTTGCGTTGCTGGAAGTCCTCACCAAACCTGGCAATGAGCCGCCTCCCCACGTGCACGAACGCGAAGATGAGCTTTTGTACGTCGTCGACGGCGAGGTCGAGGTTCATGTCGGAACCGACGTCTTCCAAGCGGGGCCGGGGGAATGCATTTTTCTTCCCAAGCGCAAGCCGCACGCTTGGTCCATCCGGTCGCCGCGTTTGTGCTTCATCGCCCTGATACAACCGGCTGGTTTCGAACAATACTTTCGAGCCATGGGCGGTGTGCCGGCGAAGAAGTTGGCGTTGCCGGAGGGTGCGGCCGCGTACGCCACCGGCGACCCTGCCCGCGCCACCCAAGTCGCCGCCGATTTCGGGGTCCGCTTCCTCTCTCCGGAAGAAATTGCAGAGGTTTTGCCGCACTTCGCCGGATTTGCTTTCGCCAAAACACCAAGCCAGGCTTGAGAACGCATGGAAGAGAGTACCAATCAGCAGTTTCCCTGGAACGTCACGAAACTCGTGGCGCTGACCGAAACCTACTTGGACCTGCGCTTGCCGCTGCCGGTCGCGGTCCGCTCGGCGGCAGCCGACCTTCAACAGCTTGGCTGATGCCCGCCGTCCGAAACCCAGGAGGGCAAGCGAAGGCTGGCCGTTTCTTCGAGACGTTCGGAAGCTCCCCTGTGGGGGAGGCCCATGACAACGCCGGTAGCCGATGCGTTTGATCCTGCCCACCGCGGGCAGGCGATCTACGGTCCGACCACGCTGGCGCTCTACGACTTCGTCGTCCTTGGCCTTTCCAACACGCTCGTCTGGCGTTGCCCCACGCGAAAGATCCTCGATCTCTACCACCGGCACGTCACCGACGAACACCTCGACGTCGGGGTGGGTACCAGATGGTACTTGGATCGTTGCCGATTCCCGTCGTCAGCGCCGAGGGTGGGATTGTTGGACCTTAACCCGAACTCGTTGGCTGCCGCCTCGCGGCGCATCGCCCGGTACCGGCCCGAGGCGTACCGAGCCGACGTGCTGCGGCCCGCACCTTCCGGAATCGCCCCGTTTCGGTCGGTTGCCCTCACGTACCTGTTGCACTGCTTGCCCGGGTCGATTGAACAAAAATCGGTCGTCTTCGACCATCTGACACCGCTCCTGCGGCCGGACGGGGTCTTGTTCGGGGCAACCCTGCTTTCGGTCGGGGTGCCGCGCTCCAGGCCCGCTTGTCTACTCATGCGGTTCTACAATCGCAAGGGGGTGTTTTCGAACGAGGCGGACAGCGTCGATGCTTTGCGCGTGGCGCTGGAGCGTCGTTTTCGCAAGGTCAGCTTGGAAGTGGTGGGCTGCTGCGCCTTGTTTGCCGCAAGCCAACTCGGCGCTTTGCGCAGGCCAAAGGGCAGGTGACGGAGGCCAAGTGGGAGGGCCGGTGCTCCGCCACCGCTGACGGATGGAGGGATGCCGGGGCGGGCGAAAAGGTCAGGCGGGATGGTGGGACGATGGCGGCCCTTTACGGGCGGGACGCCCGCGCTCCCCTGGCCCCTGGCGGAGCCGTCCCAGGATGGTCCCGATGCGCGACGGGGGGGGTTAGAGCTTCGCTCTGACGACGGCGCGAGCAGGTCCTGCAGTGGGCATCCACCTCCGCTCGGGCCCAGCGGCGGGTAAGGGTAAAACATCTCTCGCCCTACCCGGCGCTCCGCGCATGACAAATTGCAAAGGCCAGATGGAAAAGGGGGCCAGGGATGCCCGGCGGTGGCGGCTTTTCTCGTGACCGGCGGGACGCCGGTGCTCCCCTGGTCCGCGGCCGGGAGGGCGACTCTCTCAGGCCGCGAAGCCGCCGTCGACCGGCAGGGCGACGCCCGTCACAAACCGGGCTTCGTCCGAGCAGAGGTAGAGCACGGCGGCAGCAACCTCCTCCGCCTGGCCGAAGCGGCCGACCGGGTGCATGGCACGGAGATGCTCCCGGATGGCCGGGTCGCGGAGCGCCGGGGCCGTCATCTCCGTTTCGATGGTCGCGGGGCAGACCGCGTTGACGCGGACGCCCTTCGCGGCCACCTCCAAAGCGGCGGCCTTGGTCAAGGTGACCACGGCAGCCTTGCTCGCGCTGTAAAGCGGAAGTTGGGGCAACGGGCGGAGCGCGGTGATCGAGGCGTTGTTCACGATGGTTCCCCCGCCCGACTCTAGCATCGCCGTGATCTCGTGCTTCATGCCGAAGGCGACGCTGCGCAGGTTCACCCCAAGGATCTCCTCGAAGTCATTTGCCGTCACTTCGGTGATCGGCACGAAACCGCGCCCGCCGGTGCCCGCGTTGTTGAAGGCGACGTCCAGGCGGCCGAAGCGTTCGACCGTTCGATTGACGAGCTGCTCGACGTCCGCCTCCCGGCTCACGTCGGCGTGGACGAACATGCCTTGGCCGCCTGCCTTCTTGATCATGGTTACGGTTTCTTCGCCTTCGGGTTGACGCCGTCCGCCGACGACGACGCGTGCCCCTTCGGCGGCGAACGCCACGGCCGCGGCGCGCCCCATGCCCGAGGTTGCCCCCGTGACGATGATGACTTTGTCTTGGAATCGTTTCATAGTTAGTTTTTGGTTAGTTCTGGTGGTATCAAAATTAGGTTAATTGCGCGCTTGGGGTCTCCCTTTAAGCCGCGCGCCGGACGTCCCTCCATGCCCGTCCCGCGCCCAAACCCGCCTCCAGCAGGTCGGCGGCCTGCGAGAGGCCGTCGGTCCGCAGGATGGCTCCCTGGAGCCGGCGCGCGTTGGCGCGGTAGGTCGGGTCGTCGAGGGCTTCCCTGGCGAATGCCGCCAGCCCGGGACCAGTCAGTCCGTCCAACGACGCGACCAGCCCGGTGCCGTGGTGGGCGATGCGGGCGGCCACCCCGGGCTGGTCAAAACTCACCGGGATCGCCACTTGCGGCACGCCCCGGGCCAGCGATTCCAGCACGGTGTTCAACCCGGCGTGGGTGACGCAAAACGATGCCTTTCCTAACAACGCCAGTTGGGGCGCGTGGTTCACCACGATGGCGTTGGCCGGCAACGGCCCGAGATCCCCCACGCGGAAGGATTGACCGACGGAGAGCACCCACTGGACGTCCGGTAGACGGGCGGCGGCCTCCAGCATCGCGTGAAAGACCCCCGGGTCGCCGTTCAGCATCGTGCCCATGGAGGCGTAGGCGAGCGGTGCGCCCGTCAGCCGCTCCCAAGGAAAGTCAACCTCGGGCCGGCCCCCGCCGTCGTGGAAGGGGCCCGCGTGAAGGACCTCGGCGGGCCACCGCAGGTCTTCGAAGTCGAACTCGCGGGGGCACTGGCTGACCCAGGGACGGCCCGTGTAGAGCGAGGAGGGATCGTCCCAGTCCGCCTCGATCCCGGCAGCTTCCAATTCGGCGATAGGTCCAGCGTACGCTTGCCGGACTCCCCCGGTGAACTCCCTGGCGCCCTGGCGGTTCCTTTCTTGGGCGGCTCGCGTGGTCTGGTGCGGCCAGTCGTAGTGACAAAGCGGCGTGCGGCCGGAGTAATCGAGGTGGAGGGCGGCGGAGATGACGCCGAACGGCAGGCCAAGCCGGAGCGGGATCAGCGCAGTGTAAAAATCGATGTTGTCCAGCACCACGGCCTCGACACCGTGCGCCTCGAAAAGGGCGGGCAGCTCCCGCCACTTGGCCTTAAATTCAATCGGCATGAACTCCAGCGTGTGCCGGAGCACCTCCTCGGGTCGCGATTTGCTGAGCCGGTCGACGAGTTTTGCGAAGGCTTGGGTGAGAGATGGGTCCTGACCAAAGGGGACGAAAGCCAAGCCGGCGGCGCAGGCGAGAGGCTCTGCCACGGGCAAAGAGAAGATGACCGCCTCGTGGCCGCGCGCTTGAAGCCGGCGCGCCACCGCGCTCATCGGGTTGAAGTGGCCCAGCATCGGATAACTAACAAAACCAATTTTCATAGACGTTCAGACTGGGCTTCAGAGGGATGGTCCCGCACCGAAGCTCTCCGTCTTTTACCTAACCACCGGGAACGGCCAGCCCGGTCGTTTTGTCCGAACGGCCGCAATCGTTGTTCGAAGCGAGGCGGTACCCTCGGTCCGGCGTGCGTAGGGACTATAGTCACGGCCAGCCTCGCCAAGCCGCTTGGGCAGCTGCGGCGGAGACCGTCTCGGGGGAGGGTGGCACCTGGATCCGCGAAAGGCTGGAGACGAAGGAAGCCAAACCGAAAAGGGCCGAGACGGCCAACGCCGCGCTTGCGAATAGCGGTAATAGAATTGCAGAACGTTGGGTTTGCAGTCCGTCAGTTTTGGTGAGTTCAAACGGCGCGACCGTTGGCGGATCGGGGAGCCGCTTGGCGTGCAGTCTCTGGAAGGTGGGACTCGGCTGGAGGTAACCGAGTCCGTGCGCAAGCAGGCCGGTATCGGCTACGCGCGACGGTGGGTGTCGGGGATGCATTTCTCGTTTAGGTTGACGTTGAATCGGCGCACTTTGACCGGTTTGTCGCGCCAGGGAGCCGTCTTTGCCCCGGTTGCCGTCTTTGTTGACTGAACGGCAACTCTCAAAGCCGCGCCCTCCGCATGGGTGCAGGGAAAAGCGCATGCCTTTGCAAGGCGTGACTTACCCCCGCGGAAGACCGTTCGATCAACGATCGCGGCAGTTCGGACATCCCGCCGCGGTCTCGCCGGGAACTCGCTGATGGGTGTGTGGTGAATCCACGGAGAACCGCTTACAAGCACTCGCCCGTTCTGGAGAACAGCCGGACGTACATGGGCAGCGTCCTCAGCATCCCGATCAGCGGAGAAGACACCCGCGGCCGGTTTGCCCTTGTCGAGTACAAGGGAAAGCCCGGCAACGAACCGCCCCCGCATCTCCACGAGTGGGAGGATGAGTTCTACCACGTCCTCGAGGGCAGGGCGGAGTTTCACTGCGACGAGCAACGTTTCGTCGCCGAAGCGGGCGATTACGTCTTCATTCCGCAAGGTTCGCCGCACACGTTCGACATCCTGACACCCTCCATCCGGCTGGTTGTGATGGTCTGTTCCCTCGATGAGCGTCCGGTCGGGCTGGACCGGTATTTTCTGAAGATGGGTGAACCGGCGACGTCGCTGGACCTGCCCGTGGCGGGCACGGCAACGACCTACGCGACGACGGTCGACCACGCGCACGCCGTCCGGTTGGCGACCGAGCACGGCACCCGCTTCCTCAGTCCCGACGAGGTGCGCGAGCTCCTGCCGAACTACCCGGGTTTCTGCGCCGCCAAGCGCTAGACGTCGACGTGCCACGCCCGCCCGCTGACGCGCGGAGGCGCACCCACGTCCAGACTTTCATCCTCCTCCCCTCAATCAAAACGCATGAAATTGTTATTGGCGGCTACGCCTGCCCGCGGTCACCTGAACCCGCTCCTCGCCATCGCCCGCATGGCGAAGGCCCGCGGTGACGAAGTCATCGTGACCACTTCCTCGCCCTTCGCCTCGGCTGTGAAAGCCGTGGGTGCCCGTTTCATCGCGCTCGCCGCAGGCGCGGACCTTGACTTACGCGAAGTGGAAAAGATGTTCCCCGAACGGGCGTCGCTGCCACCTGGTCCGGTGCAGCTCCGGTTCGACTTCGAACGAGGTTTCCTCGATCCGATGGAACCACAGGCCGCGACGCTGCGGGCCATCATGGCGGCCGAGGCGCCCGACGTCATCGTGGCCGACAGTTTGTTCTGCGGCACGACGCCGCTCTTCTTGGACTTCGCGCGCCCGCGCCCGCCCATCGTGGCCTGCGGCGTCACTTTCCTGCCGTTGGACCGACCGGATGGCGCCCCGGCTGGCCCGGGTTTGCCGCCGGCGCGGGACGACGCCGATCGGGAACGCTACGCAGCCCTCGCCGCCGAGGTGGATGCCCTCCTGACCCGCCCGGTGCGGGAGTACGCCGACCGCAAGCTCGCCGCCATGGGCCTGCCCGGTTTGCCGTGTCCGTTTCTTCCGTCGCGCGTGCTCTTGGCCGACGCCTACCTGCTGCCGACGGTGCCGGCATTTGAGTACGACTTCGGCCCGTTGCCGCCGCAGGTTCGGTTCGTGGGCGCGCTGCCGCCGCCACCTCCGGGCGAAGCGCGGCGGCCCGACTGGTGGGGCGAACTTGACGGCTCGCGGCGGGTCGTCTTGGTGACGCAGGGCACGGCCGCCAACCACAATTTTGGCCATTTGGTTGAACCAACCCTGGCGGCTTTGGCGGATCGCGACGACCTGCTCGTCGTGGTCACCACGGGCGGTCGTCCGGTCGAGAACGTCCGCGGGCCCGTGCCGGCCAACGCCCGCATCGCACCCTTTCTGAACTATGAAGAGCTGCTGCCCAAGCTCAGCTGCTTAGTGACCAACGGCGGTTATGGTACGGTGTCGCTTGCGCTCCAGGCCGGTGTGCCGATCGTGGCGGCAGGCCGGACGGAGGACAAGGCCGAGGTCGGGGCACGGGTCGCCTGGTCGGGCGTCGGCGTGGAACTCGCGTCCGACGCTCCGGGTGTCAAAACGCTCCGGGGCGCCATTTCGCGGGTGCTCGATGAGCCCTCCTACCGCAACCGGGCGCGGGCCATCTCGGCAGAGTTCGCGGCGCTCGACGCGCGACGCGAGGTCTTCGCCGTCATGGATGATCTGGTCGCCACGGGCCTGAGGGGAGCGCGGGCGTCCCGCCCGTAATCGGGAAGTGGCCGCGTCCCGCGATCGTCATTCACCCCCTGGGCGGCCCGGCGGGGTCTCGCAAGACTCGCCTTGCCCTACCATGCCTTTCGGCGGAGCCGCCCCAGGATGCTCTCCGCGTGCGACGCAGGGAACGCGGACGCCCGCCCGCCGCCGGGGCGGCCGCGACGACGGGCGAATCCCGCTGGGCTGCCGCCAGGGCCGGGAAGCCGGCAGTCATCAGCAAGGCGGTCAAGGCGCTTGCGGCGCCTAGGGCAAATCTGTTGGTCACGGGCGTTCCCTC
>CAXUNV010000233.1:0-7372 GCA_964252355.1 uncultured Chthoniobacterales bacterium
CTGCCAAGGGTGCGAACAGTCCCAGATGTCCGCCACACCCATCGTTTCGGACCTGCGTCGTCGCGCAAAACTCGCCTTGCCCTACCATTGTCCGTTGGCGGTGGCGGGTATCTCCCGGTACCGGCGGGACGCCGGCGCTGCACCACTCAATCCCGCCCGCTACGTCGTCCCAAAAAATTAAACTGCTCGGTGGCCGGCGCACCCCGTTCTAAGGAACGCCAGATCCATTCACCGCCTTCCGGTAACGCCAAGGCAGGCCCGTGGCGCCGCGCGTTCTCGCGGAGTGCGCGTTGCACCCCAGGATCGAGCAGGGCCTGTACCGCGACGTTGAAACCGGCGCTTTCGTAAGGCGTCACCACCCCTACGCCCAACGTGCGCACAAAACGGCCGGCCGCCGTGTCCGGGTGACCCAGGACAAGGATGGGGATCTGCGCCCCGACCAGCGCGAAGACGATGCGCGACGGCAAGCTGAGCCGCGAAAACGCCGGGTTGTCGTCCTCCTCGTCCAGGGACCCGGAAGGCACGACCAACGCGGGGTACTGGCGAAGTCGCGGCAGCAGTTCCCCGTCGGGCACGAAGCCCTGGACCCGAACCCCGTCCGCCGCGAGCGCCTCGGGTTCGGCGTCCAACCAACTGGCCTGCGAGCCGTTCCCGAACCAATCAAGCCCCAAACCCGAGCCGGCGACCAACGACCGCAAGCGCCGGAGCGTGTCGGCCCGCCAGACGTTGCCGATCATGGTGAGGCAGTGGCGGTGCATGGTGTCGAGATCGAACGTCGGCAGCGTCGGCGCGGACGCCGCGACCGGGGGCAACACAAGGAATGGCAGCTGGTATTTTTCTTCGTACGCCCGCGCCATTTCCGGCGAAATGGCAAGTCGCAGGTCGCTGACCCGCAGCAGGTCAGCCGCGGCCGCGTCGCTCACGGCGGACGCAAACACGTTTTGGTCATCCATCAGGTAAGTGCAGAGCGGGGCGCCGGTCCTTTCTTTGGCCAGCGCGGCGTTGCGGAAGTCCGCCTCGTAGAACGGCACCGCCAAGATGCGGCGCACATCGATTCGCCGCAGCAGTTCCGCCACCACCCCGGGCGTCTCCGCGCCGGACTCAGAGACCGCGCCCGCCTCAAAAGAGGCGACGCCGAAGCGGTTGTCGCCGCGGTAGAGCGTCGAGGAGCGCAGCACCACAAAATCCCGGCTCTCCGGGAAGAGTCGACGCAGAAAGATGCCGACCCCGTGCGAGTCGTTCACCTCCACGGCCGTGACGAGCAGGTCGAACCCCGTCCGCCGATGGCCCCAAAGCTTTTGGCCGGCCCGGCCCAACGCGTCAAACCCCGGCACGGCGGGAACGCGCGCGGTTGAGTTGCTCCAACAAATCGAACAAGTAGCGCTCCTGTTCGCTCGCGCGGTCGAAGTATCGGCCACGTTCATACCCGAGGCCGACGACCATGCGCTCCAGTTCGCCCACGCGCCCTTGCAGCGCCGAGGCTTGGGCACGGCACCGCGCCGCCTCTTCACACACCTCCCGCTCTTTCGTTACCAGCGTCACGCGCTCCGCTTCCGACGCCTCCAAGCGCGATACGCCGGCCGTCAACGCTTCTTCCGCACGGGCCAAACGCTCCTCCAAGTTGGCCGTCCGGTCAGCCGCCTGCGCCGTTTCGACCCGCAACGCCTCCACGTAAGCCCGTTGCTCCGCCACGATTCGCCGGGCGTCGACCAGCTCCCCTTCACGCGCGGCCGCGAGCGTCTGCAGCCGCCCGTTTTCGTTGAGCAGACTGTCGATGTAAGCCCGTTGCTCGGCCGAGATGGCGCCCAGCCGGCGGCCGCCAGCGTTCAGCGTTTCCAATTCTTCGATGTAGCGTTGTTGCTCTTGGATGACCCCAAGCCTTTCCTCCGAGAAGTGACGCCACGTGCCGCCCCGCGCAAGCAGGTCGTCGGCCACTTCCCTGGCTTCGACCGGCGCGCCTTGCAGCCGCCCGTTCACGGCCGCCACGTCGGCCGCCGCGAAAAGGTTGTCGTAAGGGACGGGACCCGTGACGTCGGCCGGAACCAACCGGCGAGCGACCGCGTCAAACGCGCAAACTTCGTAACCTTTCTCCCGGAGCGCCGCCCACAGCTGCGTGGACGAACCGCCGCGCCTCCGCAGGTTTTCCTCACCGAACTCGACCATCCAGAGCGGCGCCAACCCCGCAGCCCAGACGGGATCCAGCGAGCGAACGATCTCCAGTTCGAAGCCTTCGACGTCGAGCTTGACCAGATCGAAGCGGCTTTCGCCCAGCGACGCCGCCAACCCGTCCAACGTGCAGACTTCCACCTGCCGAGAACCGGGGGAGCCCTCGAGCCCGTTCGGGTCGAGCCGTGAGTAGGCCGTCTCCCCTTCCCCAAAATCCTGGAACGCGACGGCGCCAGCTTTGCCGTACAGCCCTTTGCCCAGCGCGTCCGCCGAATGGAGCCCGTGCGCCCGGAAATTAAGCTGCAGCAGCTCTAAATTGCGCGGGTTGGGTTCAAGGGCATACACCCGCCCGCTCGCACCGACCCGCCGGGCGGCGATGGCGGAGAACAGGCCGACGTGCGCTCCGACGTCGAGCACCCGGTCGCCCTCCCTTAGAAACAGGTGAAAGAATGCCTGCTCGGCGCTCTCGTAATCGCCTTGACGCAGCCCCCTTGCCACCACGTCGTTTTGTGGGTAAAGGAGCCAGCCACAGTGAGGGACGTGCAGCTTATCCGCCCGGAGGGCAACACTCATTCCCAGCATAGGACCGCATCGGTTCTCCTTTGTCAAAAGACACTCACCCGAGCCGGACCCAGGGTTCCATGCCCACGAGGCGGCGCACGCGCGCCTTAGGAAAAGCTGCATGCTGCGCTTTCGGAACCCCTTCAAACGACGGACCGCCAGCCAACCTGACCGGGCAGCCGTCATCGCCCCAGAGGCGCCCGATCGCCCTTTTGCCACGGTCGCACCGAGGGCCGTCGTGCCCTCCGCAAACTTCTTCCCAGCCGCGGCGTTGCCGTCACCGGTCGCCACTGGACGGGAGATCTCCCTGGTGGTCTCCGGCTTTGCAGGTGCGGGCGGGTTCGGCGCGGGCCTACTACGGGCCTGTCTAGAGCGGCCGGGCGTGCTTTTGGTGCATCCCGGTGGTGGCGACCCCGCCCCCAGCGATGCGCGGGTGGCTCTCCGGCCGGCAGACGACGCCCGCGACCGGGCAACCGTTTACCGGGAGTTTGGGGCCGCGCTGGCCGGCGCATGCGTCCAGGCGGTCTTTTGCGTGCCCCGGCGCGGGGCGGACGTGACGGCGGGCATCGCCGCGGCCGACGTGTCGGGCGCACCGCTCGCCCTCATTTTGGCGGGCGACTTCCCGCCCGGCAGCCCGGATGCCAGCGCGCTGGATGAAGGCATCCGTAAAGCCTCCTTGGTCTGGGCCTGCACCGAAGCGGTCCGGAGCGCGGTGCAGAAGCGCTCCGGCCGCAAGGTCTGGCGTCTGTTGCCCACCTCCCTGGAGGGCGCACCCACGACCGCCGCGCGACGGGACGGGCCGGAGGAGAACGCTCTGCCAAAGGTCGTCGTTTGGGGAAACCCCTCCGCGGCTGGGTGGGAGCGGCTCCGAGCCTCCTTGCGCGACGTGCGGAGCGAACTCGTTCGACCCGCCAATGGCGAGGCGAGTTCGTCGACGGCGATCCCGCCCCATGCCCCAGGGGATCTCGCGGATGCCCTGGGCTCAGCCGACCTTTTGATTTTGCCGCCCGACGAGCCAGTCGAGCCGGGAAATGCCGTCTTTTCTGAGGCGGTCGAACTCGCGCGTTTTCTGGAGGCGTCCGTCCGGACGACCGCACCCATCCTCGTGGTTGGGGAACGTCCGGGCGAGGCGGCGCGTTTGGCCGAAGCGTTTGGACTGGGCGGCTTCGCCAAACCGGAAGAAGCCGGGGAGGCGCTGGCGACCCTGCTGCGGGCAGCTCGGGATGTGGGACGGGCCGAACCTTTCTCAGGCGCCCGCACCCTGCTCGCCCCCGGCCACGTCGCCGATTTTCTGGGGCGTTCGGTGACGGCCCGCACGGTCGTGGACGACCGTTACGAGCGGGCGCTCCTGACCGTGCGCGACCGCCTGGTGCCGTACGTCGATCCCGAACTCCCGGGCGACGTCTATTGGGAGTTTATGCCGCACGTGCAGGCGCTCAAACGGTTGGCCGCCGCCGGTTACGTGCCGGACTTCGTCTTCGACGTCGGCGCTTCGACCGGGTACTGGTCATGGCTGGCGCAAACGGCGTTTCCGAAAAGCGTTTTCTACACCATGGACCCTTTGCTGGACCGTTATTTGGAGAGCCAAGGTGAAATCTACCGCTTGCGCCCGGATTTCCGGCGCATCAACGCCGCTGCGGGCGATCGTCCTGGCGAAATCGACCTGCACGTCTCGCCGGATCTTTACGGCAGCAGTTTCTTCGGACAAACCACGTTTCCTGACGACCGGAAGTTTGGGACGGTACGCGTACCGGTGCGCACGCTGGACGAGGTGGCGGCCACCGAAGGGATTACGGGACGCGGGCTGTTGAAGGTGGACGCGCAGTTCGCGGAGCATCTGGTCCTGGCGGGGGCCTCGTCGTTTTTGGGGTGCGTCGATTACGTCCTGCTGGAGACTTCCTTGCGACGCTTCACGCCGGAAGCGAAGACCTTGACGGAATTGAGCGAACTTCTGCTCGCCCAGGGTTTCATTTTCTACGACACCGCGGGCGGCTGGCGCGACCCGGTCAGCGGCGAGTTGCTCCAGCTCGACGTGGTCTTCGGACGCGCCCCGCGCGCCAACGACCGGAGCGGATGATGCCAGCGTTGCCTACCACGACCGCCGCGCCATCGGTACCCGCGGCGGTTACCGAGCCGGTGCTGCGCGCGCGGGGCGTCTCCAAGGCCTACCGGCTCTGGCGTTCACCCCGGGACCGGTTGTGGTTCGCGCTCTGGGGCGGGTTACCCGGCTGGTTACCCCATCCATGGCGGGCACGCGCCGAGCGACGTCAGGAAAAACTCGTGCGGGAGTTCTTTGCGTTGCGGGACGTCTCCCTCACGTTGGAGCGCGGCGAAAGCCTCGGCATCATCGGCCGCAATGGCAGCGGCAAAAGCACCCTGCTGCAGATCATCGCCGGGGTGCTGCAACCGTCGGCGGGCGAAATGACCGTCCGGGCGACGCGGGTGGCGGCATTGCTGGAACTTGGCAGCGGTTTCAACCCGGAGTTCAGCGGCCGTGAGAACATCGAGATCAATTCCGCCATCCTGGGTTTCACCCGGGAACAATTGCGTGGACGAATCGACGAGATCATTCAATTTGCCGACATCGGCGACTTCATCGATCGGCCGGTAAAACAGTATTCGTCCGGCATGACGCTGCGGGTGGCCTTCGCGGTGAGCGTCTTCCTGGAACCGGAAATCCTGATTGTGGACGAGGCGTTGGCCGTGGGCGACGCGCCTTTTCAGGCCAAATGCTTCCGCAAGATCCGGGAGCTGCAGGCCAAGGGCACGACGTTGCTGTTCACCTCGCACGAGATGGGCACGGTGCGGTCACTTTGCTCCCGGGCGCTCTGGCTCAAAGAAGGGGCCGTGCAGGCCTTGGGGCCGTCCGAGGAGGTCGCGCGCGCCTACGAGATCTTTTGTTGGGAGGCGCAAGGCATCCAGGTGCGGGCGGACGCGGGCGCTGGGGCCGGCGTGGCGCCAACCCCATCGAAGCGCAGCGCCCCGCCTGCGGTCACCCCTCAAGCGCCGGCCTTCTTGCGGGTAAACCGCGACGCCTTTCAGAAATCCGCGGTCGTCCACCGTTTCGGCACCCGCGAACTCGAAGTCCTGAACGTCGCGCTCACCGATTCCCAGGGTTTACCAGCAACGACGTTTCGTTACGCCGAGGAGGGTGGCATCCACCTGCTGCTGCGCGCAAACGGCGCCATCGCAGGGGATACCGTCATCGGCTTGCAGGTGAAGACCGTGCGGGGCGACGTCGTCTTGTCGGCCGACCCGGTCCACGAGGTAAAACCCCTGCCCGTGGAGGACGGCACCACCCTGCACGCGCGCACCGACCTGCCGATGATCTTAAGCGCCGGCAAATACGTGCTGACGGTGGGCGTGTACGGCTTCCGGGACGGCACTGCTTACGAGCACGGCCGCTTTTCGTTCAGCCGCGCCGTGGTGCTCGACTTCATCGAAGTGGCGGCCACTTTCGAGGTGTTGCCGGAACGGGGCGGGCTGGCTGGCCCCGTCCATCTTCATCGCACCTTCCAATTCGAGACGGTGCAGGACGTCGAAGAAGCCTAGGCGCGTTCGACGGCAGCCTCCATGGATCCTTGTGGTGCCCGCTGAGGTACGCAACTGTTCTTATCCGGCCGGAGGGCGCCACTCCAGACGTCGTTGTAGTCAAAACCGACCCCGCCCAGGGTGCCCGGCAGGCGCTTGGCCGACGCCGCAAACTGTTGACCGGCCCGTTTGACGGATTCGAAAAAACGACTCCCGAAGAAAGAGTCCTTAAAGAAGGGCCGGATCCGGTGCTTCTGCCGCACGACCGTCATCTCGTCGTGGCCGACCGTGGTCAGCAGGCGCGACGTTTTTGATCCGTCGTGCTGCCGGAACGCGCCGAGAAACCGGTTCGCACGCCGAAACCGGCCGACCCGCATGTAGCGGACGAAGAGGTCGTAATCCATGGCGAAGCGGAAACTCGGGTCGATGTTGCCCGCCTCGTCGAACACCCGCCGCCGCCAAAAGCAGGTCTCCTGTGGGATGAGATCCCAGCGGCGCATCAGGAAATCCTGGTGCGGCGGCAATATCCAGTACCATCTCACCCGGTCGTCGGCGTCGATGGTGCATCGGTGGCTGTAGAGTGCATCCACGCCGGGGTTGCGTCGAAAAAACTCGGCCACAAACGTCAGCGTATCCGGCGCGAGCACGTCGTCGCTGTTCAGGTAGGCCATGATCTCGCCCGTGCTTCGGGCGAATCCTTTGGCGATGGCGTCGGCCTGGCCGCCGTCCGACTCGGAAACCAAGTGGGCGAGCCGGTCTGCATACGGTTCAAGCCGGGCCAGCGTGTCGTCGCGGGACCCGCCATCCATCACGATGTACTCGAGTGCCGGGTAGCGCTGCAACAACACGCTGCGGACCGTCCGCTCAATGAACTGGCCCTGGTTGAAGGACGGGGTGACGACGGAAATTTTAGGCCAAATCATAAACGCAGATAACGGTCAGGCGGAGGCAGGCTGACAGGCCGCTGGAGAGAGGTCCACGCATCCGGTGCAACTCACGAAAACGACGGCATTTGACGATCGGCGTGGCGGATTATTCATCGCCCCGGTTCGATGCTGGCCTGGATTAGCACGCCTTTCTAACGGTCGTCCAGAGGAATCGTGTTCCTCAGAGT
>CAXUNV010000234.1:0-7340 GCA_964252355.1 uncultured Chthoniobacterales bacterium
CGCCGGGACGGCCGCCCCCCCCGGGCCGGGCGTCACGCGGCCAGGACCGCCTTGGGGCGGCTCCGCCGGGCAGTTGGCACGACGAGGCGAGGCAGCTTACCCGGTGCCTGCGAGACGCCGCTGGGCCGGAACCACGGGTGGGCCCGCCGCAAACGTCTACCAGCCGCCTGCCGCCAGCCGGATCAAGTGTGGGCGAGCTAGGTCGTACGCGGGCAGGAACGCAGGCGCGAAGTCGTCGGGGGTGCGGCCGCTCCAGGCATCCACGACTTCCAGTGGGAACGCGCCGAACGCGTCGATTTCGGCAGGATTCGGCGCCGGGCGGCCCTCCGTTCGGCCGCCGTAGACCGCCACGAACTCCTGACCGGTGGCGGGCGACGCCGCCAATTTGCCCAGATAGGTGAGCGGCACCTCCAGCCCCAGTTCCTCGGCCGTCTCGCGCGCCGCGCAGGCGTCGTACTCCTCGCCGGCGTCGACGTGGCCCGCCGCACTGGAATCCCACCGGCCTGGGAACCGGTCCTTGGCCGCGGAACGCCGCTGGAGGAGGAGTTCGCCACCCCCGTTGAGGAGCAGCACGTGCACCGCGCGGTGCAGGTGACCTTCGCGATGGACCGTGACCCGATCGAGCACCGCCCTTGGCTGATCCTGACCATCAACGACCTGCAGCAGCTCGGCGGCCGCGTTGCCGTCGGTCCGAGAGGCGGTCAGGCCGTTGGCCAACGCCACCCACGCCTCAATGGAAAGATCTTCTGCCCGCACGTCGGGCGGCAGCCGCAGCCGTTCCCAAGCGGTTCCGACCACCCCACTGCCGTACCTTTCCACCAGCCGTTTCCGGAGTTGTTTTCGTCGCTGGTTGAAACCGAGCCGGACCAACGCTTCGAAATGCGAGGCGTCCACCGGGCTCAACGATCCGCCCTCCTTCGGGGTGAGTAGCACCAGCGCGGATTCGACTTGGGGCTGTGGCACGAAGACGCTGGCAGGCAACAGGCGAAGTTTCGCGACCTGCCAACGGCGTTGCAAAGCCACCGAGAGAGAGCCGTACGCCGCCGTGCCCGGCCGTGCCGTCAGTCGGTCAGCCACCTCGCGTTGCACGGCGACGAGCACCCGGGAAAACGGGCAGGGTTCCCGGGTAAAATGCAAGAGCAACGCCGAAGCGATGTAATAGGGCAGCATGCCGACCAACTTGACCGGGCGCCAAGCGAAAAACCGTCGTGGGTCGCAGTGCAGGGCGTCGCCCGCGACAATCTCAAAGTTCTCGCGCGCAAAGGTTTCGCGGAGAAACGAGACGTAGGCGGCGTCCTTTTCGAGCAAAGTTGCCGACACGGGCGCCTGCGCCAAATGCGCGGTCAAGGCGCCCAGTCCCGGGCCGAGTTCGACCAGGTGGTCGCCGGGGGCCAGCTGCAGCTGGCCCACGATCCAACGGGCGAGGTTTCCGTCATGCAAAAAGTTCTGCCCGAGGCGTTTAAGCGGCGCGGCACCCAGCCGCTCGAGTGTTGACGTGATTTCGGTAAGCGTCACTCTCCTCCCCGGCCGGCCGCTCGAGTTCTGCGCAGGTTGTCCCCCGAAAAGCGCGGCTTGTTCACAGGTTGTGCACCACCCCCGACGCGGCCATCGCAAGACCTACGACTTGGCCCCTTCCTTGCCCTTTCGGAAACGCCGCAGCAGACGGCGACCCTCGGCGAGGCTTTTGCCTTCGATGAAAACCGCCAGCGCCGTCCGTCCGACTGCGTAAGTTCCCGCCGCCGCCACACCTCCGGAGATGGCGTTACCCCAACCCGGCACGACTTTGACGGCCGCTCGCGCGGTCTCCCGCAAAGCCATCCCCAGGCCGATGTTCGTACCCATGGCGGCGCAGAATTCGGCGGCCGACCGCAGGCTCAACTCGCGCCCGCCCAAGTACATCACCCCCGCAACCATGCCAACCTGCAGGCCGGTGAGGATCGGAAAGTCCGCCAACGGGATCGGCTGCGCGCCGATCGCCGCGGAGATGGTGGAGGCGGAGCGCACGAGCCGCTGGGCAGCCTCCTTCTGCACGCCGCGCACCTGGAGAAGACGCGCCAACTCGACCTGCGCATCCTGCGGCAGTTCACGCACCATCAGCTCCGCGAGCTCGGCGATGTTCTGGCGTTCGTCCCGGTCGGTGTCCAACGTCCCATCCTGGCGGAACCGCGCGAACGAGGAGACGGGTAGGCAGCGCACCAAATGATTACGGAATTGTGGTTGTCCGTCGAGCCAAGCTCGGAACTGCAACTCCGATTCCTGCCGCTGCCGCGCGTCCGTCGTCACCGGCAGATCGAGCACGCCGATCAGCGGCGTACCGGAGCCGTGCTGGCGTTCGCAGATTTCCAAGACGCGGCCGGCCTGCTCGCATTCCAACGCGATGTCGAAAGGTCGCGAGCCGTCGACCAGGAAGAGGCAGAGGTCCGGGCGCTCCGGGTTAAGCGCTGCCTCAAGCTCGCGCCAGGAGTGGCTGGTGTCGGTCAGGCGCCGGGCATCCAGCAGCCGGAAACTGCCCACACCGTGGTGCTCGAACGTCAGCCAACCCTGGCCTCCCGCCAAGTGCGAGACGTCCAGCCGCGAGCCGACCAACGCGGAAAAGAGGCGTTCGGCCGGCGCGGCCGCTTGGCCAAGCAACGCCACGCGGGCCGGTCGTTGCGTCAAGAAAATCTGCTTGATCGGGTTGAGCTCTTCGGAGACGGCCTTTTGCAGAGGCCCCGGCAAGCGCCGCACAAGGGCCTCTACCTTTTCGTAAAGGTCCAAGATGGTCTTCTGATTCATGCCCTCCAATTTCGCGGGCGCGCCGGGCCTGGCCCTCTCCGCCAGCCGGGTTCAGCGCCGGGAGGCCCGGAAAGGGCAGCCTTTCAAGAGAGTTGTTGGAATAGCAGGTCGAGGTGTTCTTCCGGCTTCACTTTGCGTAGCACGGCCGTGAGCACGCCGTCCGGGCCGACCACGAACGTGCTCCGCTCGGTGCCCATGTACTTCTTCCCGTACATGTTTTTTTCCACCCAAACGCCATAATCCTCGACGATGCGGTGTTCGGGGTCGCTGAGCAGCGGAAAAGGCAGACCGTATTTGTTGATGAACTCCTCGTGGCTCTGCTCGGAATCGACGCTCACCCCGAAAAGCTCCGCACGGGACTGGATTTCCTGCCACGAGTCGCGCAAGTCGCACGCCTGCTTGGTGCAACCCGGCGTGTCATCCTTCGGGTAAAAGTAGAGGACGAGCTTGGAGCCGGTGAAATCGGACAGCTTGACGGGTTGACCGCCGCCGTAGATGCCGCCCACTGCCGAGGTCTCGAAGTAAGGCGCCTTGTCGCCAACGTTCAGTTGCATAAGCGAGAACGGAAGCTGTCACCGCTTCACGTTCTTCGCAATCCACTTCGCCGCACCCTCACCCGCAACCGTCCCGGTCACAAGGCAGCCTTGGAGCAGGTAGCCGCCGGTCGGCGCATCCCAATCGATCATCTCGCCCGCGCAGAAGAGGCCGGGGAACTGCCGAAGCATAAGGTTGTCGTCGAGTTCGCTCCAGTCCACGCCGCCTGCGGAGGAGATGGCTTCGTCGAGAGGCCGCGGCTGGGTCAGGCGCAGCCGGCAATCCTTGACCGCGCGGATCAGGTCGTTCGTCCCTTTCGGCCGCATCGCTTCTTGGAGCAGGAGCGCGGCCGACGCGCTGAGGTTCCAGCTGCGCTGCGCGCCCTCCACCGTGTTCGGCCCGGCTCGCCACTTCGCTTTGAGGTCGCCAAAGGTCATGTCCGGTTTGAGGTCGATGGAGATCTCCGGCGACCGGCGCAGATCCTGCGACAGCTGGTACAGGGCGCCCCCCTCCAGTCCGTAACGCGTGATGAGCAGTTCACCGCGCACGACCCGGCCTTGACAGCTGACGGCCAAATTCTTGAGGGGCTTGCCGTCCGCCACCTTCAGGAACCCTTCCGACCAGGGATATTCCCAGCCGACGTTGGACGGGATGAAGTCGTTCACTTTGATGCCCATGGTCCGGAACTGCTCGATCCAATTGCCGTCCGAACCGGTCTGCGGCCACGAGCCGCCGCCCATCGAGAATACGACCACATCGGCGGTGACCAGCGAGAACTGCTCGCCGCGTTGGAACACCAAGTCGAAAGGCCGCTGGCCGATCAGGTGGTGGAATCGGTGCGCGGTTTGGAAGTCGCACCCGAGCGCGTCGAGACGCTCCAACCACTTCTCCAGCACCGCCGGCGCGCGTAACGTCCGCGGGAAGACGCGGCCGCTGGTGCCCACGAAGGTGCTCACGCCAAGGTCCGCATACCACGTGAGCGCCGCATCCGGAGGAAACCGTCGCAGCAGTTTCTCCCAGCGTTTCGGCTCGTTATAACGGGTGAAAAAGGCGTCGAACGGTTCCGAATGGGTCAGGTTCAGCCCGCCGCGGCCGGCGACGAGCAGTTTGCGGCCCAGAGAAGGTTTTTGTTCGAAGATGCGGGTCTGCAACCCGGCCGCGGCGAGGAGTTCGGCGGCGCGCAAGCCAGCGGGGCCGGCGCCGATGATGGCGGCTACCGCGGGTTTCACCGGCTTAGTTCCAACATTCGTAAAATCGGTCGCTCCGCGCGTTGGCGGACCTCTTCTTCAAGCACGATTTCCGGTTGTAGCCGTTCCAGGGCATTCCGGAGTTTTTCGAGCGTGTTGGTCTTCATAAACCGGCAATCTGCGCAGGCACAACGATCGGTCGGTCCCGCGATGAACCGTTTGCCAGGCACCTCCTTTTGCAAACGGTGGAGCATGCCGGATTCGGTGACGATGATGAAGGTGTCGGCCGGGTTTGTTCGGCAATAGCCGACCATCTTCTCCGTGGAGCAGACTTCGTCCGCGAGGAGGCGCACCGCCGCGGTGCACTCCGGGTGCGCCACCACCGGCGCCTCCGGGTACTCGTCGCGGATGCGGTTGATGCTGTCCCGCGTAAACTCGACGTGCACGTAACAAGCGCCGTTCCACAAGTCCATCTTGCGCCCAGTCTGTCCCATCACCCAGGCGCCCAGGTTCTGGTCGGGCACGAAAAGGAGGTTGCGGTCCGCGGGAGCGCTCTGGACGATTTTCACGGCGTTGCCGCTGGTGCAGATCACGTCGGAGAGCGCTTTGACGCCCGCGCTGCAATTGATGTAGGCGATCACGTAATAGTTGCGCTCGGCGTGGGCACGCAGGAACGCTTCCAGGCGGGGTGCCGGGCAGGATTCCGACAAGGAACAGCCCGCGTCGAGGTCCGGCAGGATGACGGTCTTCGCCGGATTGACGATTTTGGCGGTCTCCGCCATGAAGTGCACCCCGCAGAAGGCGATGACGTCCGCGTCGGCCTCCTTCGCGCGGTAGCTGAGCCCCAGGGAGTCGCCGACGTAGTCCGCGACGTCTTGGATTTCTGGCACTTGGTAGTTGTGGGCCAGGATGATCGCGTTGCGCTGCTGCTTCAAGCGCCGGATGTCCTGGGCCAGGTCGTATCCTTCTTTAAGGGCAACCATCAGGTCCTTTTCTCATTCACTGCTTTGGTTATCGGAAAGGAACAGAAACCATTGAGCTTCTCCCCATTTACGGCTGAGTGCACGCAACTCTTTCAGACGAACTCGTGTGCAGGCCGGCCACCTCAAAGAGCGTGACACCTCTGACGTTAAAGCCGAATGAAATATTTACGAGGCTTAACCCCAGAGCGGAAGCCGGAAGCCCGAAGCCGGTGTGTGGTTGCGGGTCTCCCGTCTCTGGTCCCTGGTTTGGCAAAGCGGCCACTACCACCAACCTTGGTAGGGCACGGCGGTCCCGCCTGCGGGACCGCGGCCGCGGGACCGCCGGACCGGAGCCACCGGTGAGCGCCCCGCCGCTAGAAAGCCGCTTCGACCGGTTCCCCTCACCTTGGGATCACGCCGGTCAGCACGCCGTTCTCGGCGGAGAGCTGGCGTCCGTAGAACCCTGCTTGCGTGTCAAAACGGATGTAACGCTGGCTGCTTCGCTGGCCCTGGTGGCCGGTGAGCGCGCCCGTGGCGCTTAGCAGCAGGGTGTCGGTCGACGTGACCGTGTTCGAGGTCGTCTGAAAAAACCTGAACAAACCGTCCCGGGTAAGCCCGTGGCTGGCCAAGTATTCTTGTCGTGCGACGGTGTTGAGCGAACTCGAACCATCCGTGGCGATCGCCTGCGATATCTTCAACGCCAACGGGTAAGTGAATTGCGTGGCTTCGCGAGAGGTCTGGCCTGCCTCACACCGCGAGGTGAAGGACGCGGCCGCCGTCAGTTGGTGGATGTCTTGGACGTACTGCGTCGCCGAAATGGTGAACCGTTGCTGATTGGAGAAGTTCACCGTGCCTTCGATCTCCGTATCGACCCGGCCGTGGGAGGTCTGGACGTAGCCCGCGACGGTGAACCGACGCGCTGAGGTCACTGACACCGTGCCGTTTGGGTAACCGGTGGCCGTCGAAAGACTGGCCTGCACCAGGGGAGCCGGCTGGCCCAAGGTATTGGCGGTGACACCGCCGGTCACCACCCGGGCGCCCCGGTCGAGGTAGAGCAACAGCGTCGCCGTCGCCAGGAAGTAATTGTCGGATCCGGCAACCCGCAGCCCGATCCGGTGAGGCGCGCCGTCACTCAACAAGCCCGCAAAAGGCGTCAGGTCGACCCGGTAAGGGACGAAGTTCAGGGTTTGCACGCCGGGGATCGGCCGCCAGAGGTAAGGATCAATGCCGCCGGTGTAGATCCACGGGTAGACGGGCGCAACGCCCGCCGGTTGGCCATCCACGCTGACCTCCGCTTCGCGGAAGGCGGTCCCCGGACTGCTCTCCAGCTCGGCCGCGAGGTCGTCCGGCACGCTCGTGTACCAAAACTCGTCCGAACCTTGGCTTTGGGTGATCACGTCGAGGTAGGCCCGCTCGACGTTGCGGGGCAAGGTGAACGTCTCGGCCAACTCGCTGGTGCCGGCGGGCAGCGTCGCCGCCCCACCCGCCGAGGCCGGCAAGCTCTTGATCACGTCGGGGTTGCGCGGCGCTGGCGTGGCAACATCGGCCGGATAAAACTCCAGATGGGCGCTCCCGTGCAAGATGCCGGTGTAGGTCGAGTTCACCAGATTGCCCAGGTAAACCATGCCCGGCTGCGCGGACGCCAAGAGGGCAGCGTAGTCGGTCAGGTCGCGCTCGACGTGCCACGCAGGACCGACCGTGGCGGAAGGTTCGGCGGTCGTTCCGTAGTAGACGTTGACGTTGCCGATGGTCACCTGAGCCGTGCGGTCGAACTGACGCCCGGCGGTCACGGAAAAATCAGCCACGAACACGATCTTCGCCCAAGGGCGGCGCCCGGTCGCCGGGGGTGCGTAGCGGAACGGGTGGGCGTTGAAGTCCGCGA
>CAXUNV010000235.1:0-7319 GCA_964252355.1 uncultured Chthoniobacterales bacterium
CCCCTGGGGCGGTTCTCGGTTTGCCGCTTTGGCCTTGGCTGTCGGAGATGCGCGCCGCGTCGGAACGGCGGTGGGGCACGCGGCGCGGAGGCAAGAAAATTTTTAGGTGGCCCTTCAGAAATCCCGCTTGCAGCCGATGACCAGGGTAGTTATTGTGGAAAATATGGCAAACATGAAAGCTAGACTGGTGGGGGTGGCGCGCCTAAGCGCGCTCGCTGGACTGCTGGCTTTTGCAACCGCTTGCGCCGGTATCGGTGACAGCGCCGCCACCAACGATTGCCTCATCGTCGCCGCTCGCGCCCAGTTTGCCTTGCCTTCCGCCACTTGGAGCCGGCTTTTGGTCGTCCGCTACGGGGCTGCTTCGCTCCAGCACGTTTACTTGGTTTACGACGGGACGGATGGCATGCTGCACAGCTTCGACAGTGTGCGTGGCGAACAGCGGTTCCGCACCGCGGACCGTTCCGCCACCGGCTTGGCTCGCGTCGTCGATCCCCTCTCCCGTTCCGGCTGGTACATCGAAGATAACGCGGGCAACCGCCACCTTGCCGCCAACTGACGCTCTTTTTACCTCACTTGCCTCAACCCTTGCCACACCATGAACCGCACGTTCCTCGCCATTCTTAGCCTCCTGAGTTTCGCCGGGCCCGCCCTGGCCATCCCATCCCGCTTCGACGCTCCGACCCGGTTGGTCCTCGCCGCCCACGACCTCTTGCCAGCGCCGGTTTGGAAGCGGGTGTTGGAGGTGCGCGACCCCGCCGGCCGCGAAGTGAAGCGCTACCTCATCTTCAACCTGCATAACACCTACTTCTCTTATTGTGCCAAGGACGGTTCCCGCCGGATCTGGCCGACGGCTGAAAACCCCGGAGCACTCGCGCGCGCAATCTCGCCGGCCTTCGGGCAAGCGGCCACGTTTGTGGCGCCGACGGAGTTGTTGGCAAGCCGTTAAGGTCGCTTTGAATCTTCAAACGGGAGAGCGCGGTCTCGGGCATGGTCCCGGGACCGCCTTTTTTGTAGGCACCGGTGACCAAGCGCGAGGGACGCCGTCCGGACCTCGTCTCGCCCTTGCAGGGCTTGGCCGTTTCCAAACCCACCACCTAAGGTTGCACCCCAGGCTCCGCATCGCCCCGCCGCTTCGCGGCTCCGCGCGTCAGCCCATCCAAATGGGTTGGCCGGTGTTCTCCAACACCGATTGCCAAAGGTCACCATGCGGGTCCACCCGTTTGCGGCCGTGCGTCACCATGCCGAGCGGGATGTGCACAAACGAACCGTGCCAACGCCCGACCAACATGTTGGTGCGCCCGCTCATCCCGGCGTGCACGGCGTTTTGCGCCAGACGCGAGCAGTAGACGTTGTCCTGCGGCGAAGCGGGAACGCTGCGGATCGTGTAGCTCGGGTCGATGTACTTAAGGTTGATGTCCATGCGGCGGCCGGCAAAAAATTCCGTGATCCGGTTGCGCAGAAACACCCCGACGTCGCCGAGCTTGCGGTTGCCGGAAGCATCGGTCGTCAACGCGTCGTGCGCATCGTCGCCGTCACCGCCGGTCATGAGATCCTGGCCGGCACCTTCGGCCACGACGACGAGGGCGTGTTTGTGACTCGCCACCCGGTGGCGCAGAAGTTCCAAAAGCCCGCGGCCACCCTCCAACCGGAACGGGACTTCCGGAACCAAGCAAAAATTGACGTGTTGTCCGGCCAGGGCGGCGAAGCACGCGATGAAACCGGAGTGTCGGCCCATCAGCTTCACCAACCCGATGCCGTTCACCGCGCCCACGGCCTCGGCGTGCGCGCACGAGACGGCCTTGACGGCTTCAGCGAACGCCGTTTCAAAACCGAAGCTTTTGTCGAGGTACATGATGTCGTTGTCGATCGTCTTAGGGATGCCGATGACGGCTTTCGGCAGACCGCGGCGCCGGATTTCCTGGTGAATGGCGGTGCCGCCCTTCATCGTGCCGTCGCCCCCGATGACGAACAAAAGATCAACGCCCATTTCTTCCAAGTGGTCCACCATTTCGGCGGGATCCTGCGCGCCGCGCGAACTGCCCAGGATGCTGCCGCCGAAGGTATGGATGCTGGAGACGGCCTCAGGCCGCAGCGTCAGCGCCACGTGCCCGTACCGAGGCACCAGCCCTTCGTACCCGTAGCGGACCCCATAGATGCGGGTGACCCCGTAGCGGTTATAGAGTTCGTTGACGAGGCCGCGGATGATGTCGTTGACCCCTGGGCAGAGGCCGCCGCAGGTGACGATGGCCGCGGTCGTCTTGGGCGGGTCGAAAAAGCTCCGCTCACGTGGTCCGGCCAACTCGAAGCTGAGGGGCGTTTCGCCCCGGGCAAAGGCGGCGCCGACGCTCTCGGGTGAATCGTCGAAGAGGACGCGGTGTTGCGCCGTCTTGAACTTTTCCGTCCCGTAGTGGCGATGGCGCAACGGCGAAAAGAAAACACACTCGCCCAAAGTTTCGGTTTCCACGTCCATCCCGGCGGGAAGGGAAAAGCAGGTTGCCGACCGACGCAAGGTCGTTTCACCGGGATCCCTCACCCGCGAAGGGCTAGGGCAAAAGAGACGGCCCACGGCTCCCGTATGGACCCCGCTACCGCTCCGGGTTGATCCAGAGTCCGCGGTAAACGCGCCGGGACGGCGGCGCTTCGTCGAACCGGCCCAGGCGTTCCGGGGGACCGTGACGTTGGCCGGGCAACAACTCCAACCCGTCCAAAGTCTCCTCGTCGAGACGCCCGCTGACCGGCAGGTCGCGATCTCGTTGGAACCGGACCAAGGCGTCGGTGGTGGCCGGGCCGAGCCGCCCGTCCAAGTCGCCTCGGTAAAAGCCGCGTCTGGCCAACTGGCCCTGCGCAGCGAAAAGGATGTTTTCTTGCAGGGCGACGGGCGCACGTTCGTAGACCGTCCCGGCGAAAGGGTCGCCCAGAGTCGGCCGGGCGTAGGGCCGGTCCCCCGGGTCGGCGTACGGGTCCGACGTCCAAGGCGCGGGCTCTCGTCGGGAATCGTCCAACGGGCGCCCACGGTCTTCGGGATAGGGATCGCGGGTGGGCGGCTGCGCCGGGGACGGCGCCGCGAGAGGTGGCGGTGGCGCTGGCGTTGGGTTCGTCCGGCCCCGGTTCACTTGCAAAGCCCGAAGGGTCTCGTCGTTCAACTCGCCGGTGACCCGCAAGCCGTAGCGGATCTGGTAACGACGCAAGGCGGCCGAGGTCTCCGCGCCGCCCTGGCCGTTGACCTCGCCGTAATAGAACCCGCCATCCTTGAGTTTCTGCTGCACCGTCCGGGTGAGATCGTCGGCAAACGCGGCGCCGACAGCCACGGCCAAAAACAGACACGTCACCGAGAGGATTTTCATAATGAACCGGCGGCTTCCACGGAAAGCTCTCCTGTCAAAGGTTCGCGCGTCACGCTTCGCCGGTATGCAAGAATTCCGGCCGCCACCGCCTCTGCCACCCTCTCCCGATACGCGGGATCGGCCAGCGCGCGCGCGTCATCCGCGTTGGTCAGAAAGCCGCATTCCACCAAGATGGCGGGCATGGCCAAATTGCGGATCACAAAAAAGTCGGCGTGCTTGCTTTCGTGGTGCTCGCAACGGAGGGCGTTCCCAAGGCTCTCTGCGACGGCCAAGGAAAGCCTCTGTTCACACGCCGGCAGCGTTTCCGGACCGGTGCGGGTTTGTACGACCGTCCCGTCGCCGCAGGCCTTCCGGGTGGCGGCGTAGACTTCGACGCCGTGGGCGTTGGCTGCGTCGCTGCTGTTGCAATGCAAGCTGACGAAGATGGCGCGAGGAGCCGCGCGCCCGACGTCGACCCGGTCACCTAGCGGCACGTAGACATCTTCGGTGCGCGTAAGCAGCGCGTTCAATCCTGAAGAGAGCAAGATCTCGGAGAGGCGTCGGCCGAGGTCGAGCGTCAGACTCTTCTCTTGCAACCCATGCCCCGAAGCACCGTTGTCATTGCCACCATGCCCAGGGTCGATGACGACAGCGTCGAAAGCCGCGGGCAAGCCTTGGGATGGCGCGGGACGCTCCCATTCGGGAGGTGACGGGTTGGGCGGGGAGGTCCAAAGGGCTCGGCTGATCGCCCACGCCAGACACGCGACGCCTAGCCAAGGTGCCCAGGGTGCGATTCGCCGGGGACGACGTCCGGCAGGTTGGTCAGCGGGGAGGACGGGCGCAAGACGCACAAGATCATCCGCGGGCCGGCGCCAACGCCGAATCCAACGCTTCGGGCGCGAGTGCCCGGAAGGTGATGCGGGCGGAGCGTTCCAAGAGGGCTGCCTCAGGGGTGAACTGCGGCAGACGCTCTTTCACGAACGCCGCGAGCGTGGGTTCATCCGGTGCCTCTGGGTGCTCATCGTCCACGGTGTAGAGGCCGACGGCCCAGGCGCGCACGGCCAAACCAACGGCGTCGGTCAGAGATTCGGGTGGCGATTGCGCACGCAAGTACGCGTCGCATTGGGCGGTGGCTTTCCGAGTGCCGGCGATGGCGCCAAACCACTCGCGCTTGATCCCGATGCCCATGTTGCTGGCGCTGGTCGTGCCGTCGTAGTCGAGGCGGACGAACAAGTCAGCCTCACGCCTGGCGCCCACCTCCGCGAACAGGATGCGGGCGAGGTAAGGCGCGCCGTAAATCTGCTCGAATGCCTGCTTCAACGTTGGGCTGAAGGAGTAGTTCACCATCCGTCGCAGGGAGACATCCGCGGCCGAGCGGGTGAACCCTTCGCCACTCGCGAGTTCGATCGCGCTGATGCGCAGCCGCTCGATGTCGCCGGGATGTCCTAACCCGCCCATCGCGATCCGGTCGTAGATCTCGAAGATCTTTCGCCGGTCTCGTCCGAAGGTGAGCAGCAGCAAACCTTCCGGCAGGCTCAGGCCAATGGTCGGACTGCCCGTCGAGAGCTCGTTCTCGATGTACTCGCGGCGGTTGGCAACGGCCTCGACCCAACGAAAAGGTTCGTCGATCATGCGTTGCCTATTTGGTGCAGCCCGGCTAACTCCGCGTCGGGCACGGTGGTGATACCGTCGGCGTTGACGATTTTGACGACCGGGAAGATTTTGTTGCGTCGATCGACGCCACCGGTCGCCGTGTCCGCCTCGGCGGCGGTGTCAAGCGCCTGCAGCGTCAGCTGCAACGCACCCTCCTGATCCAGCTCCCGCAACGGGTTGCCGCCCCAGCGGTTCTGGTAGTAGAGCACGCTGCGTACGGCGGGAGAACCGGATCCGCTGGACGCGTAATCCGTGGCTTCGAATTGCGCCCCCATCGCGTCATAGAAGTAGAGTTTTGCCGGGTCGTCGCTGACGGCATCGTACGTGGCAAAAAGCGGGACGACCACACCGACGCCTTGCAGCACCATGCCAAGGTTATCCCGGAGAAGTTTCGACAAGGCGCGGACCTTTCCCTCCGTGCTGAGCTCCTGCAACTGGCTTCGGCGGTAAAATTGGAACGAGTGCTCCAACACCCGCGCCATTTCCCAAGCCGCCGCGGGGGAGCCCGCAATCGCCATGACCGAAGTGCGATCGATTTCCAGAACCTTATCCGCTCGATCGTACATCACGATATTACCCGCCGTGGCACGACGATCGCCAGCGACCAAAACGCCGTCGCGAAATTTGAACGCGAGGATGGTGGTGGCGTCCGTCTCCACTGGGGCAGACGGGCTACGACGCACCTCCTCGGGACTTGCGCTCGGTCGCCAGCCGTTTTTGCGCAACAAAGCCAGGAAATCGCTCGGCACGCCCTCCGGACGCGGCAAGAAATCCATTGGCTTTACTGCCCGGTCCGCTGCCGGTACCGCTTCGACTGGTTGGGATCCACCTTCCTCATGCGCTTGAGCAGGTCTTTGGTGTCGGGCTTGGAAACATCAGGCGACCGCGGACCGTCACCGTCCCCTTGCTTAGGTTCCCAGGGAGCTGGCGTCGGCGGTTTTTGCGTCCTCTCGGGCATGGCCACAATTTACCGACGACCGTTCAGGAAAGCAACCCGGTCGGCGTTTCGGGACGTCGCGCGCGGCCGAAAGCCTGCGGGACGGCGGCACCGCGTAGCGGCTGGCGGGGGTCTGGTGGCAGGCCTGCCGCAGCAGCCTCAGGGGAGCGCGGGCGTCCCGCCCGTCGGGAGGTCAGGCCGTCCGGGTTGGCCATTTGCCATCGGCGGCTGGCGACGCACGCAACGCCGGGTGGAGCAAGGTGATCCCACCCGCGGGACCGCACGGCTACTGGAAGGTGGATGAGGATGGCGGGATGTGGCGGGCGGGACGCCCGCGCTCCCCTAGAGCCAGGCGCCGGAGCACCGCCCCCCGGGTTCACGCCTCACCGTCACGGATTGGCCGCTGGCGAAGGGTTCGCGGGCGGCGGGATGCGGATGGTTTGTCCGGCCTGAAGCTTCTTGGCGTCCTCTATCTTGTTGAGTTGTTTGATGTCTTCGACGGTGACGCCAAACTGTTTGGCGATTTGGGTCAAGGTTTCGCCTTTGGCGACCGTGTGCGTTTTAGAGTTGGGCGCCTCCGCCGGCGTGGCGTTCTCAACGCCGGCGGTGGCCGGCGCGGCGGCGGCAGGGCTGGGCGTAGTGAGAGGCAGCGGGGTGGCCACCGCCGTCACACCTTTCTGCCGCAATCCTTCCGTTAGCCTCGCGACCTCTTGCGAGAGGCGTTCGATCTTTTCCTCCTGAGATTTCAACTGCGCGCGGATCGCGTCCAACTCTTTGGCGCTGCCCGCCGCGGCGTTGTCTTGCGCCTGCGCCGCGCCCAGGCCGAGCGAAGCCAGCAGCAGCATTGCGCCAAGGATTTTGCCGTCCATTTTGCCTCCTTACAACCGTGGGTTGGCGAGCGCAACCGTCCGTCGCGACGACCGCTCCTGGCTTTTGTGCCCTCGCCCGACGTTTCCTGAGGGCGGAGAGAGGCGGGTTGGCATTTGCTTGCCCTGCGTTTATGGCTCCGCATGCACGAGAGCATCAGAAATCGTTTGGCGGGCACGGTCTTAGAGATCACCAGCGACGCCGTGATGAGCGAAGTCTTAATTGAGACGGCCAGCGGCCCGGTGGCGGCCGTGGTGACGACGCGATCCGTGAAGAATTTGAACCTGCAAGTGGGCGACGCGGTGCACGCGTTGATCAAGGCAACCAGCGGGTCGGCCGATAACGACGAGGGCTCTCGATGCGCCGACGTGTTTTCCGGGCGACGGGCCGTGCGTGCCTCCTCGCCGCGCTGGCGACGCTGTCGGCTGCGACGGCGGTGCCAGCGGGGCCCGTCGCGGTCGCGGCCGCTGCCGATCTGACGTACTGCCTCCAAGATTTGGACGCCGCCTTCACGCAGGCCCACCCGGACGTTTCGGTCC
>CAXUNV010000236.1:0-7310 GCA_964252355.1 uncultured Chthoniobacterales bacterium
GTCCCGTGCCGAAGACCGGCCCTTGGCCGGGTCCGCGCGGGCCGGTTTGGCCGTTGCCGGGATCACCAAACATTTCCCCGGTGTGTTCGCCCTAAGGGGCGTGACTTTCGAGTGTCGCCCCGGGGAGATCCATGGGCTGGTCGGTGAGAACGGGGCCGGCAAAAGTACGCTGGTCCGGGTGCTCGGCGGCGTGCATCGCCCAGACGCTGGTTCGGTCTACCTCGCCGGGCGCGAGGTCACCCTTTCGTCGCCGCGGCACGCGCACGAGCTGGGGGTTGCCACCGTCAACCAAGACACGCGTCTGGTGGATGATCTCGACGTGCTGACCAACGTTTGGCTCGCCCGCGAACCCGGCTCGGCGTTGGCCGTGCGCCGCGGCGAAATGAGGCGCCGCACCCTGCCGCTCTTCGAAGCGTTGGGCGTGCGCATCGACCCATACCGGCTGGTGGGCAGCTTGCCGCCGGGGCAACGCCAATTCGTGGAGGTGGCGCGCGCGCTGGCCTTTGGCCCCGCCGTGCTCATCCTCGACGAGCCGACCTCTCCGCTCGGTTCAACGGAAACCGAACTCCTCTTCGCCTTCCTGCGCCGGCTGCGGCAGGGTGGCACAACCGTCATCCTCATCTCCCACCGTCTGAAAGAGGTGTTGGGATTAGCCGATCGGGTCACCGTCCTGAAAGACGGCGCGACCGTCGCAACGCTGGAGAACGCCGGTTTGACCGAGGACGACTTGGTGCGACGGATGGTCGGGCGAAGTCTCTCCCTCGTGTTTCCGCCGAGGGCCGGCGCGCACGGGCCGGAGGTTTTGGAAGTGCGGGGACTTTCCTCGCCCGGGGCTTTTCAAAACGTTGCTTTCACGGTGGCGGCTGGCGAGGTGATCGGTTTGGGCGGGATTGCCGGCAACGGGGGCCGCGAGGTGGCGCGCGCGCTGGCCGGTTTGCTCGGCGCAGAGGGCGCCATCCGGCTGGCAGGCCGCGACCTGCCGCACCTCTCACCGCGGCGGGCCTTAGCCGCCGGGGTGGCTTACGTGCCGGCGGAGCGTCGTCGCGAAGCGATCTTCGCCAGCCACCCATTGCGCGAGAATCTTTCCTTGCCTCACCTCCGGCGCTGGACCCGGGGAGGCTTGGTCGACGTCGCCCACGAAAAACGGGCCGCGCGCGACGCCGTGGCCCGGTTCGCGGTGCGCACGCCTTCGGTCGAACAACCGATCGGGCTGCTCAGCGGCGGGAACCAGCAGAAGGTCGTCTTTGGACGCGCCTTCCTGGGCGAATCAATCCGCCTACTGGTGTTGGATGAGCCGACTCAAGGAGTCGACGTGGCCACCAAGCTGGAGCTCTACCGCCTCATCCGGCAGTGCGCGACCGGGGGCGCCGCCGTCGTCCTGGTCTCCTCCGACCTCTTGGAACTGATCGGACTGAGCGACCGCATCCTGGTGTTTGCCGGGGGGCGTGTGGTGGACGAGATCCGGGCGGACGAGGCCACGGAGGAACGAGTAATCGGCAGCGCCTTCGCGGGGAACGCGGGCGCCGGAAGCGGGTCCGCCCTCCAATGGGCACGGGGTCCAGGCGCGATGGCGCGACCGGTGCGGCGGACGGGGGCTTGGGCCATTGCCCGACGCCGGTACGGCGGGGCGGTCCTGCTCGTGGGCTTGCTCCTGCTGCTCGGCGTAGGCACGGCCGCGCACTCGCGGTATTTCCTCACCGAAAGAAACGTCGCCAACCTTCTGGCCCAGACCGCGCCCTTGCTGGCGGCGACCCTGGGCCAGACGGCGGTGATTCTTAGCGGCGGCATCGACCTCGCCGTCGGGCCCGTGATGAGCCTGACGACCGCCCTCGGCTCTTACGTGCTCGCGACCGGTTCCCCGGCGGCCCTGGCTGGCGGCGCGATCCTCTGCCTCCTCGCCGGACTCAGCGTCGGCGCCACCAACGGCCTGCTCTGCACCCGGTGCCGCGTGCCTGACCTGATCGCGACGCTGGCGACCTTTTCGATGGTGACGGGCCTGGCGTTGACCGTCCGCCCGAGTCCGGGCGGGCGCATCGCCGGGGCGTTTACGACGGTGGTCACGACGCGCTGGGGTTGGGTGCCGGCAGCCAGCGTCGTCGCCTTCGCCGCGGCGGTGGCGTTCGAATGGGCGCTGGCGCGGTCGCGTCTCGGCCCCGCCCTCTACGCCGTCGGCGCCAACCCGGAGGTGGCGTTCGTGGCCGGGGTGCGCGTCGCCCGGGTCCGGCTTCTTGCTTATGCCGCCAGCGGCGTGTTGGCGGCCTTTGCCGGGTTGTTGTTGGCGACGCGCATCGGCAGCGGCGACCCGCAGGCCGGCGCGCAGTTCACCCTTTCTTCAGTGACGGCCGCCGTCCTGGGTGGGACCCGGGTGTCCGGCGGCCGCGGCACCGCGGCCGGTGCGACGGTTGGCGCGCTGCTGGTGGCCACCCTGCAAAACGCGCTCAACCAGCTGCACGTGACCGCGTACTATCAGTACGTCTGCACCGGGGCACTGTTGCTGCTCGCCGTGATCCTTGAACGAGCCGTCACGGGGCACCGCGCGGCGCGCTAACCTGCCGCGGTCACCCGTCGCCGGTGGGAACGTCCCAGGGTGTGCCCGGTGGGTTGGAGCCTCGCTCTGACAAAGGCGCGAACCGCCCCGCGGTCACGGCCTCCTGGTCGGTCAGCCCGGCGGCGCCTTGTTAGACTCGTCTTGCCCTACCGATCTTTCCAGGGCGGCCCCTGCAACGTCCGGGCGTGTGACGGGGTTGCGTGGACGCCCCGTCCGTGAACAGGGCAGGCGAATCGCACCCTGGCTCGGCCTTCCCTGCGCGGGGCGGCATCCCCGTGGCCGGCAGGACGCCGGCGCTATACCTTCTGAATTCCAGCTTCCGGCTTCACCCTCCGCAGCACTTACTTCGCCAGCTGAATCTGTGCCTTGACCACGTCTGGCGGAGGGTGCAGCGCAAAGTCGAACGCCTCGACGCTCTTCGCGAATTCAAAGGTCCGGTTGATCAAGGGTTTCACGTCGATCTTGCCCGAGCCCATCAGCGCCAATGCCCGCGGGTAAACGTGCGCGTACCGAAAGACGGTCTCGATGCTGGCCTCTTTCGCGTTCAACGACACCACGTCCATCGGCACCGGGTCGACCGGCATCCCGACCAAAATGATCCGTCCGCCCGGACAGAGCGGATCTTGTACGTTGCGCAGAACGGCGGGCGCCCCGGTCGCCTCGAACACCAGTTCAGCGCCCCACCCGTCCGTCAGCCCGTCCACGACCGAGCGAACGTTCTCCGTCTTCGCGTTGACCGGGCGGATCGGGCCTAGCTTAGCGGCCAAATCGAGTTTGGGTTGTTGGACGTCGACCAGAACGACTTGGCTGCAACCGCCAGCCAACGCCGACAGCGCGGTGACGATGCCGATCGGCCCGGCGCCGTACACGACGGCGAGGTCACCCGGCTTGATCTTCGCCTTGACCGCCGCGTGCATGCCCACCGCCAGCGGTTCCACCATCGCGCCCTCGGCGAAGCTGACGTTGTCCGGAAGCTTGAACGTGTAGGCCGCCGGGTGCACGACGAACGGCGTCAGGCAGCCATGCACGGGCGGGGTCGCCCAGAACCGCACGGCGGGGTCCAAGTTGTAGATGCCGAGCCGGCTCGCGCGACTGTTGGGGTCGGGAATGCCGGGCTCCATGCAAACGCGGTCGCCCTCCTGCAGGTGAGTGACCGCCTGGCCAACTTCGACGACGGTGCCGGAGGCCTCATGACCCAACACCATCGGCTCGTTGACCACAAACGGCCCGATCTTGCCGTACTCGTAATAGTGCACGTCGCTCCCGCAAATGCCGACGGTGTGGATGGCGATTTTGACGTCGTGCGGCCCGAGTTCTGCCGGCAAGTCAATGTCGCGGAGGGAGAGTTCACCTTTGCGTTCAAGAACGAGTGCTTCCATGGCGAGTGCTGAGGGGGGGAAAGAAGTTGACGACGGTAACCTCCGACTGCGGGTGCGGTGCCTCAAGCGTTATTTGTCGACGGCGGCGATCGCAGCTAAGTTGGCTCCCCCCGGGTTCCAGCGTCCTTCCTTCCTCTGCCGTTTTGCATGCCTGCCCCGACTCCAGAAGACTCGCCGTCGTGGTCACCACCAAGCCTGGCGCTTCGAGGGTTGCCGCCACCCACCACGCGGCTGCGCTTGCGCTTCTGGCGCGAGGAGGACCTGTCCGCCTTTGCGGCGTTAAACGCCGATCCAGAGGTGATGACGTGGTACCCTAAAACCCTTGACCGCGCAGAAAGCGACGCATTGGCTGAGCGCATCCAAGCGGGCCTCCGCGAGCACGGGTTCGGGCTCTGGGCGGTGGAAGCGCCGGGTTTGGCTCCTTTCCTCGGTTACGTGGGGCTCATCCGCCCGCGTTGGCAGGCGCCTTTCACGCCGTGCGTCGAGATCGGCTGGCGTCTGGCCCGGGAACATTGGGGATGTGGGTACGCCACGGAGGCGGCGCGCGCGGCGCTCGCGTTCGGGTTCGCTCGGCTTGGCCTTGAGGAAATTGTCTCGTTCACCGTGCCGGCCAACCGGCGATCCCGCGCAGTCATGGAACGGCTGGGGATGACGCGTGACCCCTTGGAAGACTTTGAACATCCGGTGCTGCCCGAGGGTCACCGCTTGCGGTTGCACGTGCTCTACCGGCTGCGCCGCGACCGCTTCCATCCTGCCGCCGGCTAATCCCGTGAGGGCGGTGGTGGCCGCCCGGGTTTGAGGCGGCGCTCACGCTCGGGTCACGTCCCCGCGGCCCGGTTACGGTTCACGCCCAATTTCCCTTCGCTCCAGCGAGCCAGCCGCACGAACGGCAAGCCCAGCAACAGGTAAAGAGCCGCCACGAGCAGACCGGTGCCGAAGTAGTCGAACGTCTGGGTCGCGATCCGGTTGTAGGCCCCGGTCAACTCTACCAAGGTGACCGCAGAAACCAGCGAAGAGTCCTTCAACAACGCGATGAAATCGTTGGTCATGGGCGGAAGGACGAGACGCAACGCTTGCGGACCCACCACGAAGCGGAGGACTTGGAGCGGCCGCAGTCCGAGGGCCAACGCCGCCGATGTCTGGCCCCGGGACACCGAGAGGAGGCCCGCCCGGTAATTCTCGGCTTCGGCGGCGGCGTAGTTCAAGCCGAGGCCAAGGATCCCGGCGGTGATGGGAGCCAAGCGCAGGCCGACGTTGGGCAGCCCATAAAAGATCACGAGCAATTGGATGAGCAGCGGCGTGCCGCGAAAGAGTTCCACGTAGCCGGTGGCGAGGAGGCGTCCGGGCCAGGGCGCAAACAGACGGAGCGCGGCCAAGCCGAAGCCGAGCGCGACGGCCACGGTCATGGCGGCCAGCGACAATCCTAGGGTCAACAACGCACCCTCACAAAGGAGCGGCCACGCGTCGCGGTAGCGGCCCAGCCGCTCCCGAAGCGAGGTTGCGGGCGCGCGAGCGGCGACGAAGGCCTGGTATTCGGAGTCCGTCCCGGCCGGCTCGACCGGCTGGGCCAATGCCTTTGCGACGATGGGGGTCCAGAGGCCCCAACGCGAAAGGATGCCCCGCAGCTCCCCGCTGGTCACGATTCCGTCCAAGGCGGCATTCACGGCGCCCGCCAATCCGTCGTCGCCTTTCCGGAACGCGATGCCGTAGCGGACTTCGCCCAACGGTGGGCCGTCGAACTGCAGGGCCGGGTCCGGTGCCGCGTAATATTTGGCGATCGGGTAATCGAGCAACACCCCAGAGAGTCGGCCGGAAGCGACGTCGGCATACGCGTTGACCTCTTGATCGTAAGTTTTCGCTTCCACGCCGGGCGTTCCCTCGAGCATGGCCAGCGCCGCGGTTTGGTCCAGGGTGCCGACCACCTTGCCCCGCAGATCGGCCAAGCCGGTGATCGGCGGCGAGCCACGGCGGCTGACGAATTGCTCGAAGGTGACGTAGTAGGGACGGCTAAACCGGACGTTGACCGCCTTGTCCGGCGTGATCTCGATGCCGGAAATGACGCAGTCGTACAGACCGCGGTCGAGGCCGGGAATAAGGCCGTCCCAAGTGTTCGGCACAAATTCGGCCCGACGTCCGAGCCGGCGCGCGACCGATTCGATCAGTTCGACTTCAAAACCGATGAGTCGGTGGCCGGCGGCGTAGAAGGCGTAGGGCGCGTTGCTGTCGGGGTCTGCGGCCCACCGGAAGGGCGGTTCGGCCGCGAAGGTCAGGCGGGCGGTAAGCGCCAAAAAGATCAAGGGAGGCACCAAACGCGGCACGCCGAGAGGTGTAGTGGATTTGGCCGGGCGTGCGCAATGCCGGAGAGGGCGGGGAAAGGTTTGGGTTTGCTTGTCTCCCGTCCCTTGTTTCTTGTCTCTCGTTTGGACGCTTGCGCGGCGCCCTTCCTAGATTCCACATTCGGGCCTCCGGCTTCCTCTTCTGCCCCATGCTTCGCCTGCTGCAACACCCCTTGTGCGACCACGTCGCCACTCACCTGCGCGACCGTACGACCAAACCCGCCACCTTCCGCACTTTGGCGTACCAAATCGGCCTGCTGCTCGCGCTGGAGGCGACGCGAGACCTGCCCACGCGCGAGATTGCGGTGGAGACCCCGCTGGAGACCACCTCCGGCCGGGTGCTCGCCGAACCGGTGACGGCCGTCGCCGTCCTCCGCGCCGGGCTCGCGATGGTGCCGCCGTTCACCGACCTTTTCCCGGACGTCAGCGTCGGCTACCTCGGCCTGGAGCGCGACGAACGGACGGCGTTGGCGCGGTCCTATTATGCCAAGTTGCCGCACCTGGAAGGCCGGCGGGTGTGGGTGTTGGACCCCATGTTGGCGACGGGTGGTTCCGCCGTGCAAGCGCTCGCGGCGGTGCGCGCCGCCGGCGCTCGGGCCATGAGCTTGGTCTGCGTGGTCTGCGCGCCCGAAGGCGTGCGCGCGGTGCAGGACGCGCACCCCGACGTCCCGATTCACGCCGCCGTGCTCGACAGGACCTTGGATCCCCGCAAGTACATCCTGCCCGGGCTCGGCGACTTCGGCGACCGGCTCTACGGGACCTGAGGCGCGCGTTCCGCGCGGTTGACGGTTCCCGGTTGCCGGTTGCCGGACGAAGGCGCGATTTGCGGGCGACGCCGGTGAGGCGAACACCCCATCAAAGTCTCGCGTTGCTTGTCCCTGGTCTCTCGTCTCTCGTTGAGGGATCGCCGCAACCGATGCCGGCCGGAGCTCGCGGGCGGCCCAGTGGGGCGAAAACCCGGCCGGCAACAGAAGGCGGCTGTCGGCGAGAAGGAGCGCCGGGCGAAGGGTGCCGGCGGCCGTGACCAGGACGGCGCGGATCCAGGAT
>CAXUNV010000237.1:0-2114 GCA_964252355.1 uncultured Chthoniobacterales bacterium
CCGGCGGCGCAGCGGCAGCATGGCTACTACGTCCTGCCATTTCTCTGGGGAGAGAGGTTCGTCGCGCGCCTGGATCTGAAGGCGGAGCGTGCCCTCGGCACGCTCCAGGTCTGCGCCGCGCACGCCGAACCCGGCACGGACCGGAGAGCCGTCGCGGAACCCCTCCATGAGGAATTGCAGAGGCTAGCCGCTTGGCTCGGCCTGGCGCGGATCCGGATAGAAGATCGCGGGGACCTCACCCCCCTTCTCCGGGCGGCCGCCGCCGCGCCGGACCTTGGCGTTGACGCCCCGGGGTAAACCCCCATATTGGCGGCGCAAATGAAACCGGCCCTGATCGCGTTGGAGGACGGGCGGATTTTTCGCGGCGAAGCGTTTGGGGCACCGGGGACGACCGTGGGCGAGATGTGTTTCAACACTTCGATGCTCGGCTACCAGGAACTGCTGACCGACCCTTCCTACCGAGGTCAGATCGTCACCATGACCTACCCGCTGATCGGCAACTACGGGGTCAACGAACACGACGACGAAAGCGCCGAACCGCACGTCCGCGGGTTCGTGGTCGGGGAACTCTCTGCGGTGACTAGCAACTGGCGCGCGGGCGGCTCCTTAGACGACTACCTAAAGCGTTGGAACATCTGCGCGATCCAGGGCGTCGACACGCGCGCGCTGACCAAACACCTGCGGGTGCGCGGAGCCATGCAGGCGTGCTTGACGGGTGAGTTGGACGCCGACGCCGCGGTGGACCGGGCGCGTTCTGCCCCGCCGATGCTCGGCGCCGATTACGTGACGGAGGTGACAACGCCGAAACCGTACCTTTGGGACCCGGAAAGCCGGCTGAGCCGGGCCTGGAGCTTGGTCCGAGGCGCGGGCGACAAGGTCGACGAGACCACGGAAAACGGGCAGATCTTCAGGCAATTGCCGCCGGTTCGGCACCGGGTGGTCGCCTACGATTACGGGATTAAGCGCAACATCTTGAGGCGCCTGCGCCAGCACGGTTTTGAAGTGACGGTGGTGCCGGCGACGACCACGGCGGAGGAGGTGCTCGCCCGGCGGCCGGACGGGGTTTTCCTTTCCAATGGTCCGGGTGACCCGGAAGCGCTTCCCCGGGCGCATGCGGAGTTGCGCAAGCTCGTCGGGAAGGTCCCGATCTTCGGGATCTGTTTGGGGCACCAGCTGCTGGGGTTCGCCTTTGGCGGTCGGACCTTCAAACTGAAGTTCGGTCACCGGGGCGGCAACCAACCGGTGCAGGACGTGGCGACTGGCAAGGTCTCAATCACCTCGCAGAACCACGGTTTTGCCGTCGATCCGGACTCGCTGCCGCCCGCGGTCGAGGTGTCGCACGTCAATTTGAACGACGGCACGGTCGAAGGGATGCGTCACCGCGAGCACCCCGTCTTCAGCGTCCAATACCATCCCGAGGCTTCCCCGGGCCCGAACGATGCCAACTACTTCTTTGATGAGTTTGCTCGCCTGATCGAGTCGGGCAAAGCACCGGGGTCATGACGGCGGCGGTCTGTCCCCCGGTGGGTCGATGGGACGGCGCGACCCTGGAGCCCGCGGCGGTGCCGTGGTCGCAGGCGGCTGAGTTGGACCTTCGGGAGAACCTCACGGCTGCGGCGCCGGCCCAACCGACGTCCGTGCGGTGCGGGCGCAACGCCGCCGCGCTGCTTTGCCTGTTCCTCTGCGTGGACCTGCACCCTTGGGCGACCCGGACCGGCCACGACGAGCCATTGTGGGAAGAGGAGGTGGTGGAACTCTTTTTAGACCCGTTTGGGGATGGGGCGCTCTATTACGAGTTGGAAGTAAACGTGCTCAACGCCACTTTCGACGCGGTGGCGCGACGTTCCCGGAGCGGTTACCGCAAAGATTTTTCCTGGACCTGCGCGGGTCTGCGCACCGCCGCGGCGCGGACGGCCGAAGGTTGGAGGGCAGCCATGGAGGTGCCCTTCGTCGCGCTCGGGGACGCTCACCCGGAACGGTGCCCCGTTTGGCGGGTGAACTTCACCCGCATCGATCGTCCACCCGGCCGCGTCCGGGAGCTGTCGGCGTGGGCGCCCACGGGCCTGCAGACCTTCCACGCGCCGGAGCGTTGGGGCCTGCTCCGGGTTGGGTAG
>CAXUNV010000237.1:2124-3651 GCA_964252355.1 uncultured Chthoniobacterales bacterium
GGGGCCGGCGCGGGGGGGGGCGGCGGCCCGGCGCCCGAACGGGGGGGGGGGGGCCTAACCCCCGGGGGGCGTTTGGGGGGGCCACGGCGCGGAGACGGCGGCCGGGCGGTTTGAGCCGGTCCGATCGATCCTAAAGGCGGGATTTGTCTGGCGTTTGGTCGGGCAAGGCGAGGAACCTTACCCGCCGCCGTGCCCCAAACGGAGGTGAAAACTGCCACCAGGGCTGGGCCGCCGGCTTAAACCGCCCGGCGGTCATCCCTTCACGACCGCAGCTGCCCTTTGCCGGCCGGGTTTTCGCCCCACCGGGGTCGCTCGCGGGCCCCCACCTGCCCCGTTTGTCACTTTTCATCTTCCATTTTCCAATTGTCATTGGGCCTGCGCCCCCGCGGAACGCGGAACTTTTCCCCTCCCGCCCGTGCCTTGGGCACCCATTCGTGCCATCTTGGCCGATGGCCAGAGAAGAGCCGCTAATCGCGTCGGGGGTGGTCTCGGAGGTGCTTCCCAACACCATGTTCCGGGTGGCCTTGCCGAACGGCCAGAAGGTGCTCGCGCACATCAGCGGCAAAATGCGGAAACGTTTCACCCGCATTGTGCCCGGCGACACCGTCGAGGTGGAGCTCTCTCCGTACGACCTGGGCAAGGCGCGCATCGTCTTCCGGGAAGCCTAAGGGCCGTCGCGCCCGCGGTCGACCGCGCCAACCCGCGAAAAAAGTGACGCCGAAAGAGTACCACCGGCTCCCCGGCGTGCGATTAGAGAGACGGAAGGTACTTTATGAGCGAACAGACCAACCCAGAACAGGCCGCAAACGAGGGTAAAGATCACGTCCAGGCAGCAACGGACGACTTCAAGGCAGCGGCCACGGCGAAAGCCGACGAGATCCGGAAGGCAGCCGAGCAAAAGGCGGAAGAACTGCGGGCGCAAGCGGAAAGCCGCGCGCGCGAGTTTCGCGGTGCTGCCGAAGGCGCGTGGACTGATGCACGTAGCAAGGCGAAAACTTGGCAGGCGGAAAGCGAGGCTTACGTCCGTCAGAACCCGACGCAAGCTATCCTGGCTGCCCTGGGTGCGGGCTTCGTCCTTGGTTTGGTGCTTCGCAAGTAGCCATGGCGGCGATCCCGGTGACGGAGGCCGAACCCGCGCCGCGGGTGTCGGCCGGTGAAGCCGCGCGGGAATGGCTGGCTTCGCTACTTAAAATCCTGGAGCTGAAACTCCAGCTTTTCGGTTTTGAGAGCCGCGAAGCGGGCGTTCACCTCGCGATCCTGGGTGCGCTGATCGTCGGCGCGCTTGCCTGCTTGGCCGTGGCGCTGGTGTTTTTGGCCGTTTTCCTGCTGTACGTGGTGATCAAGCTGACCGGATGGGAGTGGGGTTGGGCAGCGCTCCTTGCGGCCGTGCTTCTGCTGGTGTTGAGCGGGGTTGCCGCTTTCGTCCTAAAATCCCGGATCACCCGGCCGCTTTACACGATGTCTTTGGCCGAATTGAAGAAGGATCGCGAATGGCTGAAACAGACGCGCGCAAAAGACAAATAGTCG
>CAXUNV010000237.1:3689-7305 GCA_964252355.1 uncultured Chthoniobacterales bacterium
GACTCGAAGCTGGTGGCGGAGAAGATGAACGTGCCCCGGCACGTGACGTCGTCTCTGCACGTCCACTCGTTCCGGTGGGTGAGCGCGGCCGCCCTAGTCGGCTGGGTGCTCTCCCGTTTGCCGGCACGCAGGCAGCGGGTCCTTATCGAGGTGGGCAAAGACGGGAAGCAACGTCAGCGCAAAACCAAGGAGGTCGGGCTGATGTCGAGCGTCTGGAAAGGCGTTTGGGCTTTGGCCAGACCTCTGATCACCGCATACATCACCAGCAAAATCACGGGCAAGCAGGCCAAAACGGCTTAAGCTGGTCGTGCGCAGGCGCCTTGCACCGTGGGCGGCTGCGGGGCGCACCGAACGTCCATTCTGGGTTAGCGCCGCCGAGTTTAGGTCCGGCGACCGAACTTCTTCTCGAGTTCGCCCAACGATATCTGCACCATCGTCGGCCGGCCATGCGGGCAACAGTAGGGCAACTCGCAGGTGAGGAGGTCGCGTACCAACGCCTGAATCTCCGGGAGGCGAAGGTCGTCGTTGGCTTTGATCGCGTGGCGGCAGACGGTCTTCGCGATGATGTCTTCCCCGAGCCTTAGCCGCGACGTGGTCGTCGTCATCGACCGCAGTTCATCGAGCAGACGTCGCACGGCCACGGCCGGGTCGGCCACCTTGAGGAAGGTGGGTACCGCGTCAATTTTGAGGGTACCTTCGCCAAATCCTTCCATGGCGAAACCCATGCGCCCCAAGGCGCCAAGATTTGATTGGAGCCAAGCAAAGTCTTTGGGCGCGACTTGGATGGTTAGTGGAATCAGCAGTCGCTGACTCGGCACGCCTTCGCTTTCCATCTGGCGGCGAAGGCGTTCGAAGAGGATCCGTTCGTGGGCGGCATGCTGGTCGAGCAAGACCAAACCCTCGGCGTTTTCCAACAGGACGTAGAGGCGGGCAAGCACGCCCAGCACCTTGGGCTCGGCAACCCCGGCGGCGCCGGGCTTTGGGACGGACCATTCCGGTTCCGGTGAGTCTGCGGGCGGCTGAACGTCAGTTGCGAATGCCGGCTCGGTGGATCTTGCGAGGGCCGGTGCCGATTCGTTCTGCTCCTGGCCTTCCGTGGTTGCGGCGGCAATTGAAAACTCGCCCCAGTCTTTGCGCAGCGCGACTTGTTCGGCCGGCGCGATCAGCTCGCCGGTTTCTGGGGCGGGGGCGGCGGGCGGCGCCACCGTCACCGTAGGCGGAGGGAAGGGCGCGGCCGGCGGTGAGAATGTGGCCGACCACCGCCCGCGGTCCGACCCCAAAGCCCGCCGGACGGCGCCGGCGACGGCCTCGCGGACCGCCAGAGCGTCGCGGAAACGGACCTCGCGTTTGGCCGGGTGGACGTTGACGTCGACGGCGGTCGGATCAAGTTCGACGAACAGGAATGTGACGGGGTGTTGTCCGCGCATCAAGGCGGTGTGGTAACCCTCCCGCAACGCCCCGCTGATCGTCCCGTTTTCCACCGGCCGGCCGTTCACGAACGTGACCTGCTCGGCACGCGTGGCACGACCCCACCCTGGTTCCACGGCTCCACCTCCAAGAGCTGCGCGACTCCATCGCTCCCGCGCAGGTCACGGATGCGGTCGTGCAGCCCCCGGGTGGGCGGCAATTGAGACACCAACACCCCATCCCGCACGTACACGAACCCCACGTCGGGACGGCCAATGGCCTGGAGCTGCAGCTGGTGCTGCACGTGGTACGATTCCGTCGCTTCGCTCCGCAGGAACTTGCGACGGGCCGGCAGGTTGAAAAACAAGGACCGGACCTCGACGGTGGTGCCGGGAGCGTCGCCACTGACCTTCACGGAAGCGAGCTTGCCGCCCTGGACCGTCACCTCCGTGCCTTCCAAGGCGTCGGCTGGGCGCGTGACCAAGCGGAACCGGGAGACGCTGGCGATGCTGGGCAGCCCTTCCCCCCGGAACCCGCGCGTCGCCACGCGGGCCAAGTCGGCGCCGACCCGGATTTTGCTCGTGGCGTGCCGTTCCAAGCAGAGCAGGGCGTCGTCCCGATCCATGCCGGAGCCGTTGTCGAGCACCCGGACCAAAGAGACCCCGCCCCGCGCGACCGCCACCTCGACCCGCGTCGAACCGGCGTCCAAAGAGTTTTCCACCAACTCTTTCACCACCGAAGCCGGCCGCTCCACGACCTCGCCCGCCGCGACTTGACTGGCGACTTCGTCCGGCAGCAGCGCGATCCTTCCCATGGTTTGCTCCTACGAGCGTCCGACTCTGTCACCGAACCGGGACGGTCGCAACGGGCGAACGCCCGGCGGTTTGACGCCCCGACGGTTCGCGCTTATTTCACAGGGTGGTCATTTCCGTGACAGGCGCAGCCGTCCGACAGATCCGTGCCATGCTGGCGGAGACGCCGGGCCCGGCAGGTCGCGGGTTGCGGATCTCGGTCGGCAAGGGCGGTTGCGCCGGCCTGCAGTACGAGATGGAATTCGACCAGCCGAGGGAACATGACTTTCTGCACTCCGACGGGGATGTGGCCGTGTTGGTCGATGCGGCGAGCGCACCGTTTCTCGACGGGGTTTCCGTGGACTACGTCGATGGCCTAACTGGCGCCGGGTTCCGCATCGAAAACCCGAAGGCGTTGCGTAGTTGCGGGTGCGGCAGTTCGTTTGAAGTTGGTCGCGACGCTTAAGCGAGCGGCCGGTTGACCGCTGTTGCCAGTGCGTCCATGAAAACCGCTGAGGTGGCTCGTTCGTCCAAGCCCAAGCGCGGCAAGGTCAAGCCGGCAGGGGACGGCGGGTTGTTTGGCTGGACCGTGTTCATCCTGCTCCTCTGCGGCTTCGCGGTCGCCTGTTGGATCGGCACGTTTTACGTCTTCAGCCACCCGGAACAGGGGTTTTCCTACCGGCTCTTGGCGAAGTTGCACAAGCTGGACCCACCGCGGCGATTCGAGCTGACGGCCGCGCCTCCCGGGGAGTTCATTGGTCCAGACAAGTTGCTGGAACGCTACGGGGCGATGTCGGCGGGCCAGCTCAACGACGAAAGCGACCGGTTAACCCGCGCTTACCTGCGGAATTACGACCACCAGACGTCGAAGCTGCCTTACGCCATTGGCAAGTTCACCGTGTTGGACGCCTACCGGTTGGACGCCACGCGGTATTTCCCCTCCGGCTTCGCGGTGTTGGCCCAAAGCAACGACGTGCCGAACGTCTTCATCGAGCACATTTTCCCGGCTGAAAAAGAACACTTGGCGGCGATGGGGCGGATTCTCACGACCGGTCTGTCGATCGAGCTCCGGCGTTCCTACGATCTGTCGGCGGTGGTTCACGTGGCAAACCTGGGCGAGGGACGCCTCCTGTTCACTTGCCTGCCGCTGCTCTACGGCCCTTATGGCACGACCCAGAACGGCTCAGGGTTCCAACTGGATCCGCCGAAAGAGGTGAACGTGAAAGCGGGGTTGCCCGTGGTCACGCGCCCGGTGGTCGCCGAAGCCGAGCGGCGTTTGGCGGAATGGCAGCACGCGTTGGGTCCAGCGCTGGCCGGCCAACCGAACGCGACCGACAGATCGCCGCGGCCGTTGACGGGTGTGATCCCACCGTCGCCGAGTCCAAGCCCCAGCGCCGCGTCGGCTGCCTTGGCCATCG
>CAXUNV010000238.1:0-7255 GCA_964252355.1 uncultured Chthoniobacterales bacterium
ACATTGAGACGTGCCGGATCGAGCGGTGAAAGCGTGCGGCGTCCGCCACATCCGCCTGACTGCTCCGGCGGGAAACACGATGATGTCCTCCTGCCATTGGCACCGAAGCGCGATGCGGTGGGCCACGTGGGCGATCATGGCCTAGATTGTGCAAGAATCGCATCCCGCGGTCGCCGGGCCAAGATTGACGGTGGGAAGAGACTTAGAACCAGACAGAAAGGCACGAAGGTGACGAAGGACCGAGTAGGGGGCATTGCATTCGGGACGGTCGAGGAAGCGGCCTGGGCTCCGCCTTTGGGCAGTGACCCTTGCCCTCTTGCCCTCCTGCCAAATGGCAGATATCGTCGGCCACATGGCGGTAAAAGCTATCCGCAACTCCGACCGGAGTTCTCAACGTCACCGTCGCCAGCCCTCGACGCGGGCGGAGCCATCCGACGCTTGGCTGCTGGAGCCGCCGGTTGGTCCCTTGCCGTCCAACGCCGAGGTGATTGCGGCCATCCGCTCCGGCGTGTCGGTAAAGGCTTTCCACTCACTAAGAGAAGCGCTCGGGTTGAGTGCTGAGGAGTTGGCCAGGGCATTGCGCATCGCACCTCGCACGCTGATAAGGCGGGTGCACGGGGGACGGCTCGACCGGGACGAGTCGGAACGCCTTATTCGCTTGCACCGGCTTTACCGGTTGGCGATGCAGACCTTCGGCGGAGAGGCTCTTTCGGTCCAGCGGTGGCTTCGGTCGCCCCAACGGGCGCTGGGCGGCGAGGTCCCTTTGGCTCACGCGGACACCGAGCCGGGCGCCCGTGAAGTCGAGGACCAGCTCGGCCGTCTCCAGCACGGCGTCTTCTCGTGAGTGACGTCACTGCGTGGCGCATCGTTCAGGAAAGGTACGCCGCGACGGCTTTTGACGGGGAAGGAGCAAGGCTTTACGGCGGACGCTGGAATTCAAAAGGAACGCCGGCTTTCTACACCGCCGGACACCTCTCCCTGGCGGCTTTGGAAATGCTCGTCCACCTGCCGGACGAGCATCTTCTTCGCGCTTACGCGGCCATCCCCGTCGAGTTCGACGATTCGATGATCGAAGATACCCCGTTCCTACCACCGACTTGGTCCGCCGATCCGGTCCCCAGCTCGGTTCAGGCGATCGGGGACCGTTGGATCCAAGAGAGTCGTTCCCCGGTGCTGCGGGTGCCCAGTGCGGTGCTGCCGCTCGAGACCAATTATTTGCTCAACCCGCGGCACCCAGATTTCGCGCGCCTCAAGATCGGCTCCGCCCACGCTTTCCGGTTTGACGGGAGATTGCTGGAAAAGCGTCGCTGAAATGGCGACAGGTGCGAGGCGCTGCGCGCGGGTGAAAAATCGCAGATCGCAAAACGGCAGGCGGTTTGGCCAGCATATCATTGCCGACAATCGGCAGACGCGGCAGGGAGGGCCGGTGCTCCGTCATCGCCGACGACCGATCGATGTGGTGGAAGGGTGGGCGGTTTACGCCGAAACGTGCCCATTCTGGACATTGACGATCGCCATGGAAGCGATCGGCCCTTCCGCGAACCCGCGAGTGTGGTCTATGCTGTTTTCTGTGACGCCGTTGCCGACGAGGTCACCGACGGTCTGTCGCACCCGCACGCGGGCAGGGGACGCCGACGCTACGGTTGCGTCAGGAACGTCAGCCTCCCCCTCGCGACTGGGTGATCCCCGCAGGTTTCCTCATTGGCGATTTGTAATGCGCGCAGCGACCAGGCGCGCGGGCAGTTCCCGATGGTTGGCGATGATCTCGACCGCGCCAGCTTGCCGGAGACGGTCCGCATGATCGGGCCGGCAGTGGCTGCCGCCCGTGAAACCGATCACGCGCATGCCCGCCGCCACCGCGGCCGTGACCCCCGCGACGCTGTCTTCGACGACCACGCAGGCGGTCGGGTCAAATCCCATTTGGCTGGCCGCGAATAAAAAAAGGTCCGGCGCAGGTTTTCCTCGCCTGACCTGGGTCGAACTGAAGATGTGCGGGTCGAAGTGGTGCAGCAAGCCGACCAGGGAAAGGGTGTGCCGCAGCCGCTCGGGGGCGCTGCTCGAGGCGACGCAGATCTTTCTCCCGATGCAGGCAAGGGCTTCGTTGATCCCGGGCACGGCCCTTAACTCGGCGTCAAAGGCCGTGGCGAGGCGTTGCCGAGCCCCTTCGACGAACCCCGGTGGCAACGGTCCAAACTTCCCTTCCAGATCCGCAATCATCGCGGCGGTGCTGCCCCCGACGTACCGCTCAAGGATCTCGTCCGCGGTGATCGCGATGCCAACCTCCGCCAGGGATGAAGCGCTTGACCGACAGGAGATGAGTTCGCTGTCAATCAACACGCCGTCGCAATCGAAGATGATCAGCTCGGCGGACACGGTTACGGAAGATTTGAACAGAAGGACACGAAGGTCACGAAGGAAGAACAAGGTAGGTTCCCATTGCCGCGATCGCGCACGATTGCCAAGAATGACGGAAGGCAGGCGCGCGGGGCGCGGGGCGCGGGTTGCCGGGTGTTGCGGTTCACCGATAGCCCGCGTCACTTACCCCCTTCCGACTTCCGGCTTCCGGATTCGGCTTTGGTCATGCGCGCAGCGCCCACCGCAGGACACGAAGGTTGGGGCAGGGGACCTTCCGCCGTGCAAAACCGCAAACCGGTGGCGCTCTTCCTTGAGGAGTTGTTAAAGTGCGCTCGTGAACCGCGCGACGACGCTGATGTGCTTCCTTTTACTTAGGGGCGTGGCATTGGCCCAGTCGCAGACCGCAACGGCGACTCCCCGCAGCGCCGAGGAACCAACCATGAGTGAACAGCAGGCGAGTGGACGTTTTGACGTCGACGTGCAACCGCAAAGCCCTCCTGACGCCGCCGTCGGGCGGTTTTCCCTCCAGAAACAATTCCACGGCGACCTTGAAGGTTCGAGCGTTGGCGAGATGCTGGGGATCCGCACCGACGTGGATGGGTCGGCAGGTTACGTCGCCATGGAGCGCGTGACGGGGATCTTGCAGGGCCGCACCGGCAGCTTCGCGTTGCAGCACAGCGGGACCATGGACCGGAACCGGCCGACCATGAGCGTGACGGTCGTGCCGGACTCCGGCACGGGCGAGCTCAAGGGCATCACCGGCGAGATGTCGATCGAGATAAACAGCGGCGAGCATCACTACACCTTCCGTTACCGCCTGCCGCCCGCGAACGGCTGAGGATTGGTTTAGCCGCGTCGGGGGGACCCCTTCGTGACCTTCCGTGGGCGTTGCGCGCATGACAAATGGCAGATGACAAAGGCCAAATGAGGCAGGGGACGCCTACGTTCCGTCCATCTTGGCAATCGTGCCGCAAGCGTGCGCAATCTTGGCAATGACCACCTACGTGGCCCTGTTGCGCGCGGTGAACGTGGGCGGTACCGGCAAGCTGCCCATGGCCGAGCTGAGGAGGATGTGCGAGGAGCTCGGGTTTGCGGGAGTGCGCACTTACCTGGCCAGCGGCAACGCCGTGTTCCGGAGCGGTTTGTCGGCGGCAGAGGTCAAGACGCTGCTTGAGGGTCGGCTGGAGCGTTGGGCCGGCAAAAGGGTAGGCGTGCTGATCCGGACAGCGGCCGAGCTGGCGGAGGTGGTCGTGCGCAACCCGTTCCCGAACGAGGCGGGGAACCGCACGGTGGCCCTGTTCGTCGACGGGCCGTTGAGGTCCGACGCCTTGGAGCGTGTGACCGGCCGGCGCGACGAGCGGTTGGTGCTCGGTCGTCGGGAAATTTTCATCTTCTACGGCGCGGGCATGGCCGACTCGCGCCTGCGCATCCCTGCGGCCCAGGCCGGCACGGCGCGCAACCTGAACACGGTCAGGGCGCTCGCGCGCATGGCAGATGAAGAATGACAAATGGCAAAGGCCAAACGACGAACCGCGGAGGAGAGAGAGCAGGCGGGACGCCTGTCCCACGTCGGCTTTTGCAGGCTCACCAATCTTACCGACGCCACCTGGAGTGAAGGGCCCCGCGCCCGTGGGGCCTCTCACCGTCTTCCCTTCGTGACCTTGGTGACCTTCTGTTCCACCCTTCGGTCGACGTCCAAATCGTGCGCAGCCATGACAATCTTGGCAACCCCGGCTACGTTCCCGGCTCTTTCGCATGAACCCACGCGCCTTTTGCGTCCTCGTCTTTTCCGTCATGGCCTTAACGTCCCTTGCCCCGACCGCCCCCGCTACGCCGGCCCCGCTCAGCCTGGATCCGCACGCCGCCAAACCTCCGGTGACGGAGCGGCGCCCCAAAATCGTGGGCCTGCACGGGGACCGGATCGAGGACCCGTACTTCTGGCTGCGCGAGAAGGGGGATCCGGCGGTCCTGGCCCACCTGAAAGCCGAGAACGCGTACACGGCCGCCGTGACTGCCCCGCTTAAAGGACTTGAGAAGCGGTTGTACGACGAGATCATCGGCCGGATCCAGCAGACGGACACTTCCGCGCCCTACCGGCAGCGGGGGTACTGGCTCTACAGCCGGACCGAGGAGGGCAAACAGTACCGGATCTTGTGTCGCAAGCAGGGTAGCTTAGAGGCTCCGGAAGAGGTCGTGCTGGACGTCAACCGGTTGGCCGAAGGTCACCCCTTCATGGCCCTGGGTGCGTTCGAGTACAGCGACGACGATGCCTTGCTGGCCTATTCGACGGACGTCAACGGCCACCGCGACTACGAGTTCCACCTCAAGAACCTCGCTACCGGGGAGGAGATCCGCACACCCATCGGCAAGGTTGCGAGTTTGGTCTGGGCCGCCGACAATCGGACGCTTTTTTACACCACCGAAGATGAAGCGAAACGGTCGTACCGCCTCTGGCGCTACACGCTGGGCGAGAAAGATTCTCTCCTGCTCTACGAGGAGAAAGATGAACTTTACGAACTCGAGGTCGGCCGGTCGCACGACGACAAATACCTGTTCGCCGAATCGGTCAGCAGTCGTACGACGGAGGTCAGGTTTTTGGCGGCAGACCAGCCCACCGGCGAATGGCGGGTCATCGCGCCCCGGCGGGACGAGATCAAATACTTCCCGGAGAGTCGCGACGGAGTTTTCTACATCCGCACCAACGACGGCGCGCCGGAGTTCCGGGTGGTGACGGCACCGGTCGACGACCCGGGGGTGGACCATTGGCAGGAATACCTGCCGGGCGATCCCACGGTGAAGATCGAGGCCTTTGTCCCGTTTGCTACCCACGCGGTGATCTTTGAGCGGGCCGAGGGGCTACCTCGGTTCCGGGTCTGGGATTTCACGACCAAGGAGTCCCGGCCCGTGCCGTTGCCCGAAGCGGCGTACGACGCCGACCTTGCGCCGAATCCGGAGTTCGGCGCGGACGCGTTCCGGTACACCTATGAATCGCCGGTGACGCCCCCGAGCGTCTACGAGGAAAAATTCGCCGGTGGCGAACCGACCCTCATCAAACGCACGGCGGTGTTGGGCGGTTATGACCCGGCGCGGTACGTGGTGGAACGGTTGGCGGCGCCGGCCTCGGACGGTACCCTCGTCCCGTTGGACGTCGTGCGGAGGAAAGATGTCGCGGTCGACGGCCACGCACCCCTCTGGTTGGAAGGTTACGGGTCGTACGGCATTTCGCTCGACTCGTCGTTCTCCAGCCCCCGGGTGTCGTTGCTCGACCGGGGTGTGATCTACGCGACCGCCCACATCCGCGGCGGCGGCGAACTCGGGGAAAAGTGGCACGACGCCGCGCGCATGTTGACTAAGAAGAACACGTTCACGGATTTTGTGGCGTGCGCGGATTACCTGGTCGCGAAGGGTTACACGAGCCACGAACGGATCTTGATCGAGGGGGCGAGCGCCGGCGGGCTGCTGATCGGGGCGACGTTGAACCTGCGGCCGGACCTCTGCAAGGCGGCGATTTTGGGGGTGCCGTTCGTCGACGTGCTCAACACGATGAGCGACCCGACCCTGCCGCTGACCACGGGCGAGTACATCGAGTGGGGAAACCCGAACCACCCGGACGAGTACGCTTACATCAAGAGTTATAGTCCGTACGATAACCTGCAGACAAAACGTTACCCCACGCTGTTGATCATGACGTCGCTCAACGACAGTCAGGTGCCGTATTGGGAGCCGGCGAAGTACGCGGCCAAGGTCCGGACGGTGAAGACCGACGCGAACCCCGTGCTGCTGAAGGTCAACTTGGCGGCTGGACACGGCGGCGCCTCCGGTCGGTATGACCGGTTGAAGGAGGTGGCGTTCCAGTACGCGTTCGGGCTGGCGGAGCTGGGCGTCGCGTGACTATTTGCGATGGGCCGAACCCTCCGGCTCGTTGCCCGCGACGGCGCTACGGCGGGCACGGCGGGAAACAGTCCGCAGAAGACGCAGACCGACGCAGATTTTGGGGAAGGGGAATGGCGGGCCGGGGACGACTGGCCCCGCCGTCCAGCTAATTGACGTTAAGCCATTAGCGTTCATTCAGTCCTCTGGAGGAGAACTACTTGCACGCCGATCCCGGGCTGAACCTGCAAGCGTGCTGACCGATACGGGGCGCGGGATCTGCTGAAACCGTGGCACATCGGTCTCGGGACGTCCCGCGCGCGCCTCACAGGACCTTGGCGTCGGTCAGCGCCCGGCGGAGCAACGCTTGGCCCCCGCTCGCCACGACCTCGCGGTGGCCCACGATCAACCGGTCGAAATCGGCCGCGAGCACTCGCTCAAGCGAGGCGCGGAAGGCCTTGCGATCGGAGATCATGAGGCGGTAGGGACGGCTCATGGCCGGATAACGTTTGAACCCGGCGATGCGGCGGTGGAAGAACCGGTTCCAACCGCGCTCGTCGGTGCGGAAGTTGAAGACGAGGTCCGCGACGATGGCCGTGCGGGACGGCCGGTGGATGAAGGCGTACTCCTTGAGCCGCGGGATGCCGCCGATTTCGATCACGTCAACCTCGCCAGCCCATTCCGGGGGCGCGGGCAGCAGCGGAAGCGTCGGAAACTTCACCACGCCGCCAAAGCCGGGCGGCCCAAGGAACGGCACGCCGGGGAACGCGTCATGTCCCTGGCGGGCGAAGGTGTCGTGCAACAGGATGGCCTCGACCAACCACCCCGGTTCACCGAGGGCGCGGATGGCCGCGACGTCGGCGGGCGTGAACGGCCCCATCGAGTGGATGATGAGACGCCCGGAAGCGAGACGGAGGATCGTCGTCACCCGGCCGTGGTGAGACCCCAAAACGTTCAACGGGTAACGCTCGATCCAGAGGTTTTCGGCGAGTTTTTGCATTGGTGGGGGTTGGGGTGCGGTGCGGGGAGG